>JAOUDR010000450.1 GCA_029859185.1 Gemmatimonadota bacterium | reverse complement strand
CTCGTGGTCGAGTGCCACGTCGGCATCAAACTGGGCGGCGCGGGTCAGCGCGGCCCAGGTCTTGGCTCCCGTGCGGCGCGCCGCCGCGGCGTGCGCCGCCAGCAGTGAGGCCCATGGGCCGGAGGCTGCGGGCGCGGCGGCGAGTGGGAACGCGGCACCGAGGATCTGGAGGGCGACCACCTGGTGAAACGCCGCGGGCCGGGCAGCCGCGAGGCGATCTGCCGCGTCGTCCTCCTGACCGATCACGGCCATCACCGGCGCGTCGTCGCCGTCGGCGCTCAACTCGAGATAGCGCAGGGCATGATCGCGGGCTGCGCCGCGATCGCCGGTCGTCCACGCCAGGCGGGCGAGATCGGCGCGTGCGGCGGCATGACGCGGGTCCAGAGTGCAGGTCCGCTCGAGCGCAATGCGGGCTTCCGCCTCGGGCCGGCCGCGGAAGCGATTCCCGTCCAGCTGAATGCGTGCGAACCGGTACCACGCCTCGACGTCGTCGGGGCGATCGGCCAGCAGGCGGAGGCACAGCCGCTCCGCGTCGCCGAGCGCGCCGCGTAGGAGGGCGGCCTGCGCCGCGAGCAGCGTGCGGGTGTGTGGGTTGAGTCGGCGGGCGCCGGCCGTGGCCCGCTCCACGGCATGCAACGCGGCCACCGGCGCCCCGCACGCCGCATGCGCGGTGGCCAGGCGGTAGTGCGCGAGCGCAAAGTCGTGATCCTGCTCCGCGGCTCTCGCGTACGCCGCCCGGCTTTCGTGCGCGCGACCGCGACGAAACGCGCGTTCACCGTCGAGATACGCGCGGAGGGCCGGAAGCGAGTCGGTGGTGACGGCCCCGAGACGGGTGAGCTGCCCCCCCAACGACTGGGTGCGGGACGCGAGCAGCTGCCGCACGAGACTGTCAACGAGCTCGAAGACGCTCGCGTCAGCGCCGGCCTCCACATCGACCCGCACTTCCGCGGTTCCCAGCACCTCGTGGAGCGTCGCTCGGAGGAGGGTATGCTCGTCGTCCGCGACGACGCTACCGAGCAGGAACGCCCCCGCCCCCAGCTCCTGAGCGAACTGGCGCGCGCTCGCGGGGTCGAGGGGCTCCGTCCCGATGATCCCGGCCCGGGCCAGGACACGGCCGGGATCCACCGTCCGCAGGTCGCCGGCCCCATCGAGCTTCGTACTCAGGAGATCGACCAGCCCCTCGCGGAGATACTGCACATCCGACGGGCCACGCACGGCAAACGGCAGGACGGCGATCATCTCGGGCGTTGGTGTCGACGGGGCGGCGGCCACCGGTGCCGCGCGTGCCCGCGCGCGGAGATCCCGGAGCAGGGCCTGGGTCTCGGCGCTCGGCTCGAGCTCGAGGTCCGCGGCCAGGCGTCGGGCGAACTCGTCATACGCCCGCACTGCGCCCGCCAGGTCGCCGAGCCGGTCGAGCAACACGAGCAGCTGGCGCAGACTGGCTTCGTCATCGGCGCGGATCTCGAGGGCGCGCCGCCGCCACGCCGCCGCTTCCGCGAGGTGTCCCGCGCGCTCGGCGTCGGTGGCGAGGGTGGCTGCCGCTTCGCTCGTGGCCTGCCGGAGGCGCGCGCGCGTGCCGTCGAGCCAACGCTCGAACTCGGGGGCGGAGGGAATATGCAGACCCGTGAGCAGGTCACCCCGGTACAGCTCCACCGCTTCGGCGCGGCGGCCTTCACGGAGCGCCGCCTCGCAGTCCACGAGGTCGCACCGGAGGGCATCCGGCTCGACGCCGACTTCGTCACCGCGCGTCTTGATGACCGCGTCCCCAACGTGCGTACGCAGGAAGGTGAGCGTGCGCCGCAGCGCCGCCCGCGCGCGCTCGTCATCCATGTCCGGCCAGAACATCGCGACGAGCGTATCGCGACGGTGCCAGCGGGTCCCCGCCCCCGCAGCGAGCAGGGTCAGTACCGCCAGCCGTTTGGGCTGCTGGAGGACGGTCGTGATCTCGCGACCGTCGAGGTCGGTGAGTCCGGTGCTGCCGAGCAGCTGCAGTCGGATCACGATGCTCCGCTCCGCGCGAGCAGCGTGTCCCGCACGGCCACCCACGCCCCGGTGGCGTCCCGCAGCACCGCGGCGTAGCGACGGCGAAGCTCGCGGGCCGCGAGGCGGTCGCCCGTGGCATCGAGGGCGTCCGCCCGCAGAGGGAGGGCGATGGCGCGGGCCACCTGGTCCATGAAGCCCGGACTCACCTCGAAGGTGGCCGTGGCCAGGACGACTTCATCGTGATCGCCCCGTGCGGCGGCCGTGCGTGCCCACGCGAGCCGGAGCGGCCAGAGCGAGGCTACCAGGCCAAACGGTACTTCCTCGAACTGGAACCGCGTGGTGGCGGCCGCCCATCGGGTAAAGGCCGCCAGCGTGTCGCCCGCCCGGACGTGATCCTGCGCTTCGAGATCGCCGAGGAGGCTGCGGGCGAGCAGCGCCTCGCCGGTCCTCGTGCCGGTGATGCGCCGCAGGGCCTGCCGGGCCTGTTGGGCGCGCGCACGGTCGCGTTCCTGCAGCCAGCGGGCGGCGAGCCATTGGCTGGTGGGATCGTTGGGGGATGCCATCAGCCGCCGCGCCGCCTCGGTCACGTCGCCTTCCGTCATCGGGCGACCCCACAGTCGGGTGGCCGCCAGCAGTACGGTCGCCCGGTCCAGCTCCTCCAGCGGGACATTCCGTCGCGGCGCCTCGCGGAACAGGGTATCGACGGTGGCGCCGCGCCCGGATCCAAGCGCGTTCCCGAGTTGGAGCCGGAATGCGACGGCGCGCTCTGCGGCGGTGGTAGCCCGGTCGCGCAGCGCGCGGGCCGCGTCACCGACGAGCAAGCGTTCGGCAGGCTCGAGTTGGAGCGAGGCGCCGGCCAGGGCGAAGAGCTCGAGCGCACCGGCGGGGCGATCCTCCACCCGCCGCAGCGTCCCCAGGGCCACGCGCCCACCGCGGAGGCGGAGCGAGTCGCCGAGTCGCGCGAGCGCGGCCCAGGTCGACGTGCTGTCGATGGCGAGGTATGCGCGCAGGTGGGTGCGCGCGATTTCGTCGTCACCTTCGAGGAGCGCGATCCAGCCGAGCAGGCCGCGGACCGCCGCAAATCCGGGATCCAGCTCCTCCGCCTTGCCGAGCGACCACCGTGCCAGGGTCGACGGTGTCCCGAAGAGCGGTCCGAAGTAGAACTCCAGGTAGCCGCGGACGAACCAGGCATCGACCGCGAGGGGATAGCGGTCGGTGAGATCCCGGACCCGCTGATGCGCGCCCTCGACGTCGCCTTCCGCAACGAGCACTTCGTAGGCCTC
>JAOUDR010000449.1 GCA_029859185.1 Gemmatimonadota bacterium | reverse complement strand
ACGCTGGCGAGCAGGCCGATAGTAGGTGATGTCGACGTACGTGATGCGTGGCGAGCCGCCGCCACCGCCGCCACCGGCTGGGCCGGGACCACCGGGGGTCCGCATGTCCACGTCCGTGAAGGCATCCGGGCTGGCGAAGTCCCAGATCAGCGCCCCGATCACCAGCACGTGCAACGCCGTGGACAGGGCCAGCCATCCCCACGGCCGCTTCTCGCGTCGCGGCTCCATGCGGAACGTCGGGGCCCGAACCGGGCGGTTCATGCTCATGCCGGAATAATACACCGGGGGCGCGGAGACCTTCCCTGGACTCCGCGCCCCCGATAAGCTCCGACCGCGTGGCGGCTTAGCCGCCCTCTGGCGGTGTGAACCCGATGACTTGGACGCCCGCCGACCGGGCGACGTCCATGGCCTCCACGACCTCGTTGTATCTGCGGTTCCGCGCCGTCTTGAGGAACATGAGCTTCACGGGACGCGGATCGTAGATCTCCCGCAGTCGGCGCTCGAGCAACGGCTTGGCCACCGGATCGCTGTTGATGGCATAGCCGCCATCCTCGGTCAACTCGAGCACGATCTGATTACTCGCGGCCTCTTCCTGCGGCTGTTGCTGCGCTTCCTGCACGGGCGGCAACTGAATGTCCATCTTCTTCCGCTGGAGCGGGATCTGCATCATGAAGATGATCAGCAGCACCAGCAGGATGTCGATCATGGGAATGACGTTGGGCTCACTGGTGAACCCGCCGCCCGTTCCGAGCTTGGCACCCATGGGCTACCTCCTCCCCAGCGTCGGTTCGCGCTTCTCGTCCGTCACGGCGGCGAGCACGCGGACACCGGCCCGGCGAGCAATGAGCAACGCATCCTCGATCTTGCCGTACTCGAGGTCCGCATCGGCCCGGAAGTACATGATCTTCTCCGCTCGGGCGCTATAGATCTGCTCGAGCACGTCCTCGAGTTGCTCGGCGGACACCGGCGAGATCGAGCCTGTCCCGGGGTCGAGGTAGTAGCCCCCCTCCCGATCCACGCCCAGCAGCACGTCACCACTCTCCTCCGGGGCCGATTCCAGGTTCTTGCCCTCGGGCATCTTTGCCTGGAACCCCGCCGTAATCACTGGCGTCACGATCATGAAGATGATCAGCAGCACCAGCATGATGTCGATCATCGGAATCACATTGGGTTCCGATTTGACCGATCCTCCGCCTCCTACGTCTGCTCCCATCCGATCCTCCTCGAAATCGTCCGGCGCTGCGGTTCAGGCGATCAGGTGATGTGACCGGACTGGGCCGCCGACTGCGCCTTGAATTCCTTGGTGAAGATCGAGCGACCGAACTCCGAGCCAACCTGCTTGATCAGGAAGTCGATCAACTCCTTGGACGTGTACGTCATTTCGACCGTGAGGTTCTCCATCTTCGTCTGGAAGTAGTTGTAGAACCACACCGCCGGAATGGCCACGAGCAGACCGAACGCCGTCGTGATGAGGGCCTCGGCGATACCGGCCGACACCGCGGCGAGACCGCCGGAACCGGACTCCGCCATGCCGGTGAACGAGTTCACGATGCCCATCGTGGTACCGAGCAGTCCGACGAACGGGGCCGTGGAGCCCACCGTGGCCAGGATGCCCATGCCCCGCTTCAACTCCGCCTGGAGGATCAGCATCTGCCGGTCCACCGCACGTTCCGCCGAGTTGATGTCGGCCGAGGTGACGGTCGAGCGATCGCGCAGCAGCGGCTTGATCTCGACGAGGGCCTCCCCGAGGACGCGCGCCACGTGCGACACCTTCTGCTTCTCGGCCACCTGGATGGCCTGCTCGAGCTGCTCTTCCTGCAGGAAGCGCGCGAACTCGGGGGTAAACTTGCGCGTCTCCCGCATGCTCTTCCGGAACCGCCACCACTTGGCCGCAGCCACGGTGAGCGAAATCAGCGACATGACGGCCAAGACGATGATGATGCCGCGCGCAAACCACCCCGCGGCGGTCCACAGCTCGAGTATTGAGACTCCCATGGTTTCTCTCCGTCCTCCGTGCGACGATCAGAGTGAGACGCGGCACCCCGCCGCGTCAGTGCCAACTACACGCCCCAGCCTAGCGGCGAAGAATCTGGAACCCGATGGGCTGCCGCACGAGCACGCGCACGGGCTGCCCGCGCATGCGCCCCGGCCGGAACACCGATCCGAGAATGAGATCGCGCGCCGGACGCTCGAACGCCTTGTTCGACGACGAGATGAGGCGCAGCGACTCGGGCTCTGGATGACCGTCAATTCCAATGACTACCTCGTACACGACGGACCCTTCGATCCCCGCATCCCGCAGGAGCGGCGGGTAGTTGAGCGGCGGGCTCGACAGCCGGATGGGAGGCTCGTCTACCAGCGCCTCGACGAACACGGCCTGCAGGTCGGTCGGCACGTCACCGGTGCCGCCCACGATCCCGCTCGCAATACCACCCTCCTGACCCACGCCCGTGTAGTCACGCGGGTCGAACCGCTCGTTCAGGTTCACGGGGGGGATCTCGGTCGGGATTTCCGTGATCGCGATGACCGTCTGGAACCCCTTGGGCGGCGGCGTGAGCGACGCCAGCTGCGGCTCCGGCTCGGGCTCGGGCTCCGGCTCGTTGTTCTGATTGATGAAGATGAGCGTGGTGTCCATCCGTTGGGCTTCCACGACTTCCCTCACCTTGGCCGTCGCCATGATCGCGCCGTAGATGACGATGCCATGCACGACGACGGACCACATCCCGCTGCCGAACATGCCGCCCATCTTCCGGTTCTTCGGGTTCGATTCCACCAGATTGTCGAACACACGTCCTCCCTGTTGGACCCTCACCCAGAAGGTACCCCGCGTTTCCGGGCTCCGCCTCGCCCACGAGTGGGGAGCAGATTACAGGACCATGACAAACAGATTACGGTCCGCCGTGCACCTCGTCCGCGACCGGTTCCGCCCCCATCGGCAGCTTCACCGTCATGGTCGTCCCGCGGTTCCGGCTCGAGCGGGCGCTGATGGTACCGCCGTGGGCTTCGGCCACCCATTGACAGATAGCGAGACCCAATCCGACCCCCGGGCGCACTGCGCCGCGACTGCGGGCCGCATCGGCACGCCAGAAGCGGTCGAAGATATGCGGGAGGTCTCCGGGCGCAATCCCCACGCCCGTATCCCGGACTTCGATGGAAAGCTCGGCACTCTGGAGGATCTCGGTCCGGATGTCCACCCGTCCGCCGGCCGGCGTGTACTTGATGGCGTTGGTGAGGAGGTTCAAGAGCAACTGCCGGATCCGCATCCGATCGACCCAC
>JAOUDR010000448.1 GCA_029859185.1 Gemmatimonadota bacterium | reverse complement strand
ATCTTCCTTGGCGAGATCACGCGGTGGGATGACGTCCGGCTCCGCAGCGCCAACCCCGGCGTTCCGCTGCCCGACAAGGAGATCGTGGTCGTGCACCGATCCGACGGCTCGGGCACCACGTACATCTGGACCGAGTTCCTCTCGACGGTGAGTCCGGACTGGACCGCCAAGGTCGGGAGGGGGAAGTCGGTCAACTGGCCCGTCGGCATCGGTGGACGTGGCAACGAGGGCGTATCGGCAACCGTTCAACAGACGCCGGGCGCCATCGGGTACGTCGAGCTCGGATACGCCATGATCAACAACATGGCCGTCGGTGCGGTGAAGAACCGGGACGGCTACTTCGTGACCCCGGATCTCTCCGCGGTGTCGGACGCGGCGGCGGGTGCCGCGGCGGCGCTTGGTCCCGATACGGACTTCCGCATCTCGCTGATCAATGCTCCAGGCGAGCGCACGTACCCGATCGCGTCGTTCACCTGGCTGCTCGTCCGCAAGCACTACGGTGACGACGCCGCGAAAGCCAGGGCCCTCGTGGAGTTCATCTGGTGGGCCCTCACGCAGGGACAGCAATCGGCGCAGGCGCTCGGCTACGCTCCCCTGCCCCAGTCCATCATGCCGCTGATCGAGGCGCATCTCCTCCAGGTGTCCGCCGGCAGCGGACCGGTTTGGAGCGGCAGAAGCGGCGACTAGTTACACCCGCCGACAACGGTCGCCCCGGGAATGACGCGCACGCGAGAGTCGCGACCACGGGCCGGTTGGGGTGATGCGGTCTTCCGCATCGTCCTGACCGGCCTCGCCGCTGTCATTCCTCTGCTCTTCCTGGCCATTGTGAGCCAGCTGGCGTGGTCGGCCTGGCCTTCGCTCCGGGCCTTCGGGTTTGACTTCCTGGTGTCGGAAACGTGGGACCCGGTGGCCGAGCAGTTCGGCGCGGGTCCCATGATCTTCGGAACCCTCTACTCGTCGTTCGTCGCGCTCGTGCTCGCCGTCCCGCTCGCCGTGGGCGTCGCGATCTTCCTCACGGAGTTCGCCCCGCGGTGGCTCCGGCGACCGGTGGGCACCCTGGTCGAACTGCTTGCCGCCATCCCCAGCGTCGTCTACGGCCTCTGGGGCATCTTCGTGCTCATCCCACTGCTGCGCACATATGCGGTGCCGCCACTCCAGGCGGTGTTCGGGTGGACGCCGCTGTTTTCGGGGACCTTCTACGGCAACTCCATGCTGGCGGCGGGCATGATCCTCGCCATCATGATTCTGCCGTATATCAGCTCCGTCTCTCGCGAGGTGCTCGCCGCCGTGCCCCCCTCGCAGCGCGAGGCGGCGCTGGCCCTTGGCGCGACGCGGTGGGAGGCCGTGTGGTCGGCGGTACTCCCGTACGCGCGTCCAGGAATCGTCGGCGCGGTGGTACTCGGCTTGGGGCGTGCCCTGGGGGAGACGATGGCCGTCGTGATGGTCATCGGGAACCGGCACGATCTCGGCGTATCGCTGGTGGAGCCCGGGTACACCATGGCCGCCGTCATCGCGAACGAGTTCAACGAAGCGGCGGGGCTGCAGCGCGCCGCGCTGTTCGAGATCGGGCTCGTCCTCTTCGGCGTCACGCTCGCGGTCAACGCGTTCGCGCGACTCCTCGTCTGGCGAGTGGCCCGTGATAGCGCTGCCGGGAGCAGCGCGCTGTGATGTCCCGGACCGCCCGCCGCCGGGCGCTGAGCCACGCCATGACCGGCCTCACGATGCTGGCCGCCCTCCTGGCGTTGCTCCCGCTGTTCGCCATCTTCGCCGATCTCGTCATCAAGGGGGCGTCGAGCATCAACTGGGCGTTCTTCGTGGAGATTCCGCCGGCTGCCGGCGCCACCGGCGGCGGGGTCGCCAACGCGATCGTCGGCACGCTGCTCGTCGTCGGCTGGGGCAGCCTGATCGGCCTGCCTGTGGGCATCGGCGCCGGTGTGTATCTCGCGGAGTATCCCCAAACGGCGTTCGCCCGCGTGGTGCGATTCCTTGCGGACGTGCTCAACGGCACGCCCTCGGTGATCGCCGGGATCTTCGTCTGGACCTGGGTCGTCCGTCCCATGGGCCATTTCTCGGGATTCTCCGGCGGCCTCTCCCTCGCGGTACTGATGCTGCCGATGGTGGCGCGCACGACCGAAGAGATGGTGCGCCTGGTACCGCACTCGTTGCGGGAGGCCGCGCTCGCGCTCGGCTATCCACGGTGGCGCACCACCCTGCAGGTCATGGTGCGTACCGCGTGGCCCGGCATCCTCACCGGCGGCCTGGTAGCCGTTGCGCGCATCGCGGGCGAAACGGCACCCCTGCTGTTCACGGCGCTCGGAAACCTGAACTTCAAGACCGATCTGATGCAGCCGATGCAGACGCTCTCACTCCAGATCTACGTCTTCGCCACGAGCCCGTTCGAGGCCTGGCACCGGCTGGCGTGGGGGGCCGCGCTGGTACTCATGGCCATGGTCCTCACCATTGGCCTCGCCGCGCGGTACGTCACGCGTTCCCGGTTCACCCGTGGCTGACCTCCCCCGGCTCCGGACGGAGGACCTGACGGCATCCTTCGGCGATCGGCCGGCCGTCAAGCAGGCCTCGCTAGCGTTCCCGGCCAACACGCTCACGGCCATCATCGGCCCGTCCGGCTGCGGCAAGTCCACGTTTCTGCGGTGCCTCAACCGGCTGCACGAGCTGTCGCGTCATGCGACGGTCCGCGGCCGGGTGCTGCTCGACGATGCCGACATCTACGAACCCGACACCGATCCGGTCTCCGTGCGCCGTCGGATCGGCATGGTGTTCCAGCATCCCAACCCGTTCCCGACGATGTCGATCTTCGACAACGTCGCGGCGGGGCTCCGCGTCAACGGACGGCTCAGTCGAGCGGATACCGCCGTCGCCGTCGAGCGCGCGCTCCGATCGGCCGCCTTGTGGGACGAGGTCAAGGACCGGCTCCGGGCCAGCGCGCTGGGGCTCTCCGGCGGCCAGCAGCAGCGGCTGTGCATCGCGCGCGCCATCGCGCCCGCCCCTGATGTCCTCCTGCTCGATGAGCCGACCTCGGCGCTCGACCCCATCGCCACGCAGTCCATCGAGGAGTTGGTTCAAGAGCTGAAGCGGGACTTCACGGTGGTGATGGTGACGCACAACATGCAGCAAGCCGCGCGGGTGTCGGACTTCACCGCCTTCTTCTACCTCGGCGAGCTCGTGGAGCACGACGCCACCACCCGGATGTTCACTGCGCCCGGCGAGGCGCGGACCGAGGCGTACATCACCGGGCGGTTCGGATGAGCGCCGGCGTCGAGATT
>JAOUDR010000447.1 GCA_029859185.1 Gemmatimonadota bacterium | reverse complement strand
GTGTTCTTCACGACGGGGCTGCACGGCGACTATCACCAGGTGACCGACGAGCCCGAGTACATCGACTATCCGCACATGGCCCGAATCGGGCAACTCGTCTACGACGTGGCGGCTCAGGTGGCGAACATGGATCACCGGCCGGTGGTGGATCGGGAGAAGCCGGATCCGAGTGCGGCGTGTCGGCAATAGACGTTGGCCGTTGGCCGTTAGCCGTTTGCCGTTGGCCGTTGGCCGTTGGCCGTTGGCCGTTGGCCGTTGGTGAGGATGCAGGGGATGGTGTGGAGCATCAGGTCGGCGGCCTCGGCGTGCTATCCGAAGCGCTTGGCGGCGCGGGCGCGGGCCTTGGCGGCCTCGGCAGCGCGGTCGCGGGGTGGGGCGTTCGTGACCAGTGATTCCATGAGGTGGTGGACGACGTGCGTAACGTCATGCACGGCGCGATCGAACGCCTCCTGATTGGCCTGGGATGGCTTCGTGAAGCCGCTGACCTTGCGTACGAATTGGAGCGACGCCGCGTGGATCTCGTCACCGGTCACCGGGGGGTCGAAGTTGTAGAGGGTGCGGATGTTGCGACACATGGGGACCTCGTTGGCCGTTTGCCGTTTGCCGTTGGCCGTTGGCCGTTGGCCGTTGGCCGTTTGCCGTTTGCCGTTTGCCGTTTGCCGTCCGGAAGATAGGCTGCCATTGCCAGCGGTGGCGCTCGGCGCGAGTACTTCCTTCAACAACGGTCGAACGAGCCGCGTATCCAAGGGCGAGCCTCGTTGGCCGAGCGATGTCAGAGACGGTATCCTACCTCGGTTCGCTGATCACTCCACGCCCACGTCAGGGATGACCTTCATGCTTCGGAAGACCACGCGTTCGCTCTTCCTGTTTGCCTGCGTGCTGATGGTGGCGACGCCCGCCGTCGCCCAGACCTCCGTCACCAGCCCCACGGCCTTCTTCGGCTTCGATATCGGTGACGATTACCAGCTGGCCAACTACCAGCGGATCTCGGCCTACTGGCGGACGCTCGCGCAGGAATCCGACCGGATGGTGGTCCGCGAGATCGGGACGACGGCGGAAGGTCGCACCATGCTCATGGCCATCGTATCGGCACCCGAGAACATCCGGAGCCTCGATCGCTACCAGGCCATCTCGCGTCGGCTCGCCCTGGCGGAGGGTCTCACCGATGAGGAGGCTCGGGGTCTGGCCAACGAAGGCCGGGCGGTGGTGTGGATCGACGGGGGGCTGCACGCCACGGAGGTGCTTGGCGCGCAGCAGTTGACCGAGATGGTCTGGCAGATGGTGAGCCGCACGGACGACGAGACCCAGAGGATCCTGGACGGGGTGATCACCCTGTTCGTCCACGCCAATCCGGACGGCAACGACCTCGTCGCGGACTGGTACAATCGCAATCCGATGCCCGAGCAGCGGTCCATGGAGCCCGGCCTCCCACGGCTCTATCAGAAGTACATCGGCCACGACAACAACCGCGATTTCTTCGGCTCGACGCAGCCGGAGACCGAGGCGATGAACCGGGTGATGTACCACGAATGGCTGCCGCAGATCGTCTACAACCACCACCAGACCGGGCCCGCGGGGACCGTGATGTTCGCGCCGCCGTTCCGCGATCCGTTCAACTACTACTTCGACCCGCTCGTCGTGGTGCAGCTCGACCTCGTGGCCGCTGCCATGCACAGCCGCTTCGAGGCCGAGGGCAAGCCGGGCGTGACGATGCGCTCGGGATCACGGTACTCGACTTGGTGGAACGGCGGGCTCCGGACCACCGCGTATTTCCACAACATGATCGGGATCCTGACCGAGACGATCGGCAACCCGACGCCCATGCAGATTCCCTACATGGCGGATCGGGTGTTGCCGCGCGCCGATCTCCCCTATCCGATCGAGCCGCAGGCGTGGCACTTCCGGCAGTCCATCGACTACTCGATCACGGCCAATCGGGCCATCCTCGATCTCGCGGCCCGCAATCGCGAGAACTTCCTGTTCAACATCTATCGGATGGGCAAGAACGGCATCGAGCGCGGCAGCCGCGATTCGTGGACGACCACGGCGAGCCGCGTGGAGGAGGCGAACCGGCTCGCCGCCGAGCGGCAACCCCAGGGCGCACCGCGCGCGTCGAGCAATGGTGAGGAGACAGCAAGCGGCTTCGACCCCTACCGGGACGTGCTGCGTGCGCCGGCGATGCGCGACCCGCGGGCCTATGTGATCCCCGCGGATCAGCCGGATTTCCTGACGGCTACGAAGTTCATCAACGCGTTGCGCGAGGTGAACGTCACCGTGCATCGCGCGACCGGCCCGTTCCAGGCTGGAGGCACGCGGTATCCGGCCGGGTCGTACGTCGTGTTCACGGCGCAGGCATTCCGCCCGCACGTGCTCGACATGTTCGAGCCGCAGGACCATCCGGATGACTTCGCCTACCCCGGCGCGCCGCCCACCCCGCCGTACGACAACGCCGGGTGGACGCTCGCCTACCAGATGGGCGTCCAGTTCGACCGCATTCTCGAGGGCTTCACCGGCCCGTTCGAGCGGATCGAGGACTGGAACGTGAAGCCGGCCGCGGGGGTGGTAACGACCGCGCCGAGGACAGCGGGTTACTTCGTCGACACGCGGGTCAACGACGCGTTCCAGGCGGTCAATCGCCTACTCGCGGCCGGCGAGGAGGTGCTGCGACTCACCGGACCGGCGACCGAGAGTGGGGTAACGTGGCCCGCAGGGACCTTCTTCGTCCCGGCAAAGCGCTCGACGGCCGCGGGTGTGGCGCGCGTCGCGACCGAGACCGGTGTGGGCTTCACGGCCGCGGCGGTGCGGCCAGGCACCACCGTGGCGCTTCGCGCCCCACGCATCGGCCTGCTCGACGTCTATGGTGGCAACATGGCGTCGGGGTGGGCGCGCTGGATCATGGAGCAGTTCGCCTTCCAGTTCCAGCGCACGTTCCCACCGCGGCTGGATGCCGGTGACCTCCGCACGTACGACGTGCTGGTGCTGCCGAGTGGCGTGCTGCCCGATCCCAACCGGCCGCAACGGCGACGGGGCCGGGAGTACTCCGCCGCGGCCGAGGACAGCATCGAGAAGACGCTACCCGGAGAATACCGGAATCAGCGGGGACGCGTGACGTCGGAGACCTTGGACGCCATCAAACGATTCGTCGAGAACGGCGGCGTCGCCATTGCCATCGGCAACTCGGCGTCCACGCTTGCGTCGCACCTCGGGTTACCCGTCCACGATTACCTGGTGGCCGACGGCGAGCCCCTCCCCCGCACGAGATTCTTCATCCCGGGGTCGATCCTG
>JAOUDR010000446.1 GCA_029859185.1 Gemmatimonadota bacterium | reverse complement strand
GCGCGGGCGCCGCCACCCACCACACGAACGCGTGCGTATCGAGCACGATCACCCGGCGGACTCCCACCGGTCCTCGGCCACCGGCTTCATGGGCGCGTCGTACCGCACCACCGTGTCCCGCAGCACCCGCAGCGCGGCCTCGGGATCGGGTCGGTAGGGCACGAGCTTGAGGACGGGGACGCCCCGATCCGTGATGACCAGCTCGCGGCCCGTCTGCTCCACCTCCCGGAAGTAGGCGAGCGCATGCGCCTTGAACCGGGACTTGGAAACCGTTGATGGTTCTTTAATAACCATGGTCATAATACTATGGTCCTTTTGTCTCGATGTCGAGGGATGCAGCCGTGCGCTGTGCACTGTGCGCTGAATCAGGCGCGTACACGCATCATCCCACCGGGCGATCGAGGCTGCGATACTGCACCGCCTCTCCTACATGGGTCGGGCCGATCTCCCGCTCCTCGGCAAGGTCGGCGATGGTCCGCGCGATCTTGAGGATCCGGTGGTACGCGCGCGCCGAGAGGCGGAGGCGCGTGATGGCGCTGCGGAGCAGGCTGTCCGCGCCGGCACTCACGCGGCAGCACGTGCGGAGGTCGCGGGGCGCCATGTGGGCGTTGGCGTAGATCCCCGGTCGCCTGGCAAACCGTTCGCGCTGCACCGCCCGAGCGCGATTCACCCGCTCGCGGATGGTATCGCTCGACTCGCCGTCCCGCTCCACGGAGAGGTCGCGGTACGGCACCGCGGGGACCTCGATGTGGATGTCGATCCGGTCGAGCAGAGGGCCTGACAGGCGCGCGTGGTAGCGCTCGACACCCAGCGCGCCGCACGTGCAACTCCGCGCGGTGTCGCCCCAGAAGCCGCAGGGACACGGGTTCATCGCCGCGGCAAGCATGAACCGCGCCGGATAACTCAGCGAGGTCACGGCGCGCGCAATGGTCACGTGGCCGTCTTCGAGCGGCTGGCGCAGCACTTCGAGCACGTTCTTCCGGAACTCCGGCAGTTCGTCGAGAAACAGCACCCCTCCATGAGCGAGGCTCACCTCGCCAGGGCGCGGATACGTGCCGCCGCCGATCAGTCCCGCGTCACTGATCGTGTGGTGCGGCGCGCGGAATGGGCGTCGGGTCACGAGGGAGGCGCCGGGTGACAGCAGGCCGGCCACGCTATGCACCTTGGTGGTCTCGAGTGCCTCGTCCACGGTCATCTCGGGCAGAATGGTGGCGAGCCGGCGGGCGAGCATGGTCTTGCCGCTCCCGGGCGGACCCACCATGAGGAGGTTGTGTCCGCCGGCCGCGGCCACCTCGAGCGCGCGTTTGGCGTGCCCCTGCCCCCGGACCTCCGCAAAATCCACATCCGCGTGCCCGTTGCAGCTGAAGAGCTGCGCGGGGTCCACGTGCGCCGACGCAAGCCGTCCCCGTCCGGCGAAGAACGCGGCGACCTCGGGCAGCGACGTGGCGCCGAGCGTCTCGATTCCCTGTACCACCCCGGCTTCGGCGAGATTGGCGTGCGGGACGACGACCCCACGGCAGCCCGCCTGCTTGGCCGCCAGCGCCACCGGCAACACGCCGCGGACCGGTCGGAGGCCGCCCTCGAGTCCGAGTTCGCCGAGGATGACGTAGTCGGAGAGAAGCGGGGGATCGAGTCCGGCGTTCCGCCGTTTCGCCGTTCCGCCGAGCTGCCCGGTCGCCGCCAGAATCCCGAGCGCAATCGGCAGGTCGAAGGCGGAGCCGTCTTTGCGAACATCGGCCGGGGCCAGATTCACCGTGATGCGCCGCAGCGGGAACTCGTGTCCGGAGTTGGCGATGGCGGCGTAGACACGCTCACGCGCCTCCTTCACCGCCCCCTGCGGCAGCCCCACGGTGGCGAAGGTGGGCAACCCCTTGGCGATGTCGATCTCGACGTCCACGAGATACGCGTCCACGCCGAGGACGGCCGCGGACCGGATGCGGGCGAGCATGATGGACGGTAGGGCGGAACGGCGGAACGGCGGTACGTAAAACGTCGCGTTGGAGGGCAGGTCGAGCGCGGGTCCGGTGGACGATCACCCTCAGCGGCACGGAACTGCAATGCAGAGCAATGAAGCGGTACCATGCTCGCTGACCCCCGGCGCTATCCTCGGCCATGCCTTGCCCCCTCGGCCGAGGAGACCCGATACTATGGGCATGCCCGATACCGCTCGCCGCTACACGGTGGACGAGGTGCTCGCCTTCCCGAACGACGGCAACCGCTACGAGCTGGTGGACGGGGAACTGCTGGTGACGCCGGCGCCCACCATGTTCCACCAGGTAGTACTTGCCCGAATGCACGCAGCGTTGCACGGGTATCTCTCATCCCGCGCGGACGTCGTGGCGCTCTTCTCGCCTGCCGACATCACCTGGGATCGTGAGAAGCTGGTGCAACCCGATCTCTTTGTGATCCCGGCGGCAGAGGTGTCGAAGAGCTGGACGACCGTGCGGACCCTGCTGCTCGCGGTCGAGGTGCTCTCACCGTCGTCGGCGCGAGGCGACCGCCTGGTCAAGCGGCGACTCTATCAACGCCAGCGGGTCGCGACCTACTGGATCGTGGACCCGAATGCCCGGCTGGTCGAAGTCTGGCGTCCGGACGACGAACGGCCCGAGATCGTGACCGACGTCCTGCGCTGGCGGGTGGCGCCGGACGCCGCGGATGCCGCGATCGATCTGGCGGCCTTGTTCGCAGGACTGCCGGACCAGGGCTGAGGCAACGCGGCCGTGCGTCCCCCGGCGGGAGGACAGGGCGCAGTCAAGGCGGCGCTGTTTTGCTGACGTGCCCGCAGGAATGGTACCCACCAGCGAGCGACAAGCACCTAGCTTGGGACGTGGCATTCTTGGTCACGGCGCTCGCAAAGTCGTTCGCCCGCCGAGCGGCGCTCGACGACCTCAAGGTCACGATGATTGTCGCGACCTGGGCGACTCGTCTGCTTCACCTATCGGCCAGGACCCCGGACGAGCGGCGCTGTGCCGCGAAGCTGGTACTGCTGCTCCAGAAGGCCCGCGCGACGATCGAACGGCTGTAGAGGAATGCCTGCCGGTTTGCTGTGCGCCCCTTTGTGGCAGTTCGCGAATCCCGACCGTTCTTGTCCTTGGGGTATTCCGATCCAATTCCTGGTTTGGCCGGACCATTCGCCGGCCCTGACGCTGCGCTGACGGTTTGCTGACGGTCCAGCCCTAGCGTGGGGCCATTCGATTCGGGGTGCCGCTTGGCCCCGCCGGCCCGAAGGACGCCGCCCCCAGCCAGACGCCCCTCCCGCGACGGGACTGCGCCATCCAAGTGCAGGGCCACTG
>JAOUDR010000445.1 GCA_029859185.1 Gemmatimonadota bacterium | reverse complement strand
GGCCGCACTCGATCTCGCCGCGACCAGCGTGGACGACAGCTGGCGGGCGGCCCTGCTCAGCCGCGACCGGGCACGCGCCCGCGCGCTCGGCGATCTCTGGGCGGCGGCACCAGGCGCCGAGCCCACACTGCTGCGTGCGCTGTCGCGGCTCGTGCCGCATCGTGCGCTCGTGTACCTCGGGAACAGCCTGCCGATCCGTGAGTGGGATCTTGCCGCTGTCCGGGAGCCGCACGCGTGGAACGTGGCCGTCAACCGCGGCGCCAACGGCATTGACGGGCAGTTGTCCACGTTCCTCGGCATGTGCGCACCGGGGCGCGAGCATTGGGCCGTCGTCGGCGACCTCACGGCGCTGTACGATCTGGCGGCACCGTGGATCCTTCCCGCAATCGCCACGGGCCCGATCCGGATCGTGATCGTGAACAACGGGGGTGGACAGATCTTCGCGCGGCTCTCCCCCCACCCCGAACTCCGCAACGAGCACGGCGTCACGTTCGAGCGGTGGGCGGCGATGTGGGGCCTGCATCACCTCCGCTGGGATGCGGTTCCCGATTCATCACGGCTCCCGGAGCGGTGCGTGATCGAACTGGCCCCGGATCCGGACGCCACCATGCGGTTCTGGCGCGCGTACGACGCGCTCGACTGACCCCATGCTCTGGTGCCTGCATGGATTTCTCGGCCAGGGCAGCGACTGGGACGGCTTGCGCGCGACGTGGCCGGCCGACCTCCCGCCGCTGCGGTCCCCCGACCTCTTCGCCGCCCCGGGTGACGAGGAGTCGCTGGAGGAATTCGGCGCGCGATTCGCCGACGCCGTGGCCGTCGAAGACCCCACGCCCATCGTGATGGGCTACTCACTCGGGGGCCGGCTCGCACTGCACGCCCTGCTCGCGCGCCCCGCGCTGTGGCGCGCTGGTGTGATCGTGTCCGCGCACCTCGGCCTCGCAGAGCCGGGCTCGCGGAACGAGCGCCGCGCCGCGGACGCGGCCTGGGCGGAGCGGTTTCGTCTTGACGACTGGACGGCACTGCTCGAGGCGTGGAACGCGCGCGACGTGTTCGGGGGCCGGGCGCACGCACTTCCGCGACCGGAGTCCGCCTTCGATCGCGAGGCACTCGCCCGTGGTCTCGAGACCTGGTCGCTCGGGAACCAGGCCGATCTCCCGCCACAGATCTCTCGCCTCCCGATGCCGATCCTCTGGATTGCCGGCGAGGAGGACGATCGTTACGTGGCCCAGGGCGAGTGGGCCGCCGAGCAGGGAATCGACGTCCGCCTCTCCGTGGCACCCGGCGCCGCACACCGCGTCCCCTGGGAAGCCCCAGATTGGTTTGCGGAAACCGTCTCAGACTTCATCCGAGGACTAGGGGAATAGGGCGATGACCTGATCGATCAGTGGGCCAGTCGCTGCTATCGTCCATTCGACCCTCGGCCATCGGCCATCGGCAAACGGCAAACGGCTAACGGCTAACGCCCAACCCCCAAACCCCCTAGCTTTGCACGCCTCACGTTGACGCAGGACACGACATGACCAGCCCCGAGCACTGGACGCCGATCAAGGCGTTCACCGATATCCGCTACGAGCGCACCGCCGACGGGATCGCCAAGATCACGATCAACCGGCCCGAGGTGCGCAATGCCTTCCGCCCACTCACCGTCCGCGAGATGCAGGAAGCGTTCACGCTCGCGCGCGAGGATGCCGAGATCGGCGTGATCGTGGTCACGGGGGAGGGCCCCGACGCGTTCTGTTCGGGCGGCGACCAGCGGATCCGCGGCGACGCCGGCTACGTGGACGAGCAGCACGGCGGGACGATGCGGCTCAACGTGCTCGACCTCCAGAAGCAGATCCGCTCGCTGCCCAAGCCCGTGGTGGCCATGGTGGCGGGGTACGCGATTGGTGGCGGGCACGTGCTGCACGTGGTCTGCGACCTCACGATTGCCGCCGACAACGCGCGCTTCGGCCAGACCGGCCCCAAGGTCGGCTCGTTCGACGGCGGGCTGGGATCGAGCTACCTGTCGCGCATCGTGGGGCAGAAGAAGGCGCGCGAGATCTGGTTCCTCTGCCGGCAGTACGATGCGCAGCAGGCCCTGCAGATGGGGCTCGTGAACACGGTCGTCCCGTTGGCGCGGCTCGAAGAGGAGACGCTCGTCTGGTGTCGTGAGATGCTGCAGCACTCGCCGCTCGCGCTGCGCTTTCTCAAGGCGGCGCACAACGCCGACTGCGACGGCCAGATCGGCCTGCTCGACTTCGCCGGCAACGCCACCATGCTCTACTACATGAGCGAGGAGGCGCAGGAGGGTCGCAACGCGTACAACGAGAAACGGAAGCCCGACTTCACCAGGTTCCCGCGCCTGCCGTGACCACTTCCCGCGCCGGGGCCGTGCTGCTCGCGGCGCGGCCCAAGACGCTCACCGCCGCGCTCGTCCCCGTGATGGTCGGGACCGCGTTGGCGCATGCGCTGGGCTTCGCGGTACGCTGGGACCTCGCGGGCTTCGCGCTGCTCGGGGCGGGCGCCATCCAGATCGGAACCAACCTCTACAACGACCTGTTGGACCACGAGCGGGGCGCCGACACGGGAGCGCGCGTCGGACCCGTCCGGGTGACGCAGGCCGGGTTGCTCGCGCCGTGGCAGGTTCGCCTCGCCGCCGCCGCGAGCTTCCTCGTGGCCATCGCGTGCGGCATCCCGCTCGTCCTGGCGGGCGGCTGGCCCATCCTGGTCCTCGGCCTGCTCTCGTTGGTGTTCGGCTATGCGTACACCGGCGGCCCGTTCCCGCTCGCCTATCACGGCCTTGGCGAGGTGTTCGTCCTGCTGTTCTTTGGCTTCGGGGCGGTGGGAGGAACGTACTGGCTGCACGCCGGGCGCCTCGTCCCGCAAGTGGCGCTTGCCGCCGTCCAGGTGGGATTCCTCGCATGCGCGCTGCTCGCGGTCAACAACCTGCGCGACGTGGATGAGGACTCCCGGTCTCGCAAGCACACACTCGCTGTTCTGCTCGGCCCGCGCTTCGGACGCGGGGAGATCGTGGCGTTCGCCTGCGGACCTCTCGTATTCGGTCTGCTGTGGGTCACGCTCGATCAGCCGCTTGCCGCTACCTTGCCGTTCGGCGCTCTGCCTCTCGCCATGGGCGTCCTGCACATCGTGTTGCGCGAACCGCCCAGCCCGCGCTACAACATCGCGCTCGCGCGGGCGGCGGCGCTCCAGCTCGCCTTCGGCCTGCTGCTCAGCCTCGGTCTCGTCCTGTAGGCCACGGACTCCTTCGATGGACTACAGACTGAGTCACGGACCGAAACACGGACTGTTCCCGAGCC
>JAOUDR010000444.1 GCA_029859185.1 Gemmatimonadota bacterium | reverse complement strand
CTGTCCGCCGCCGCACTGTCGGCCGGCGGCGGCGGCGCGACCTTCAGGACCCAGTACCCGGAGAGATCCGGGTGGTCTTGGGCCGCGGCTGGACCCGCGACGACGGCCCAGAGCATGACGGTGCAGGAAGCGAAGCGCCACATGTGGGAAGTGTACCAGATTCGATGGCGCGGGGTTCCCCGCGGTCCGGCGCGCACCCCTTCCCCTTCCGGCCAACCGGGTGCATTGTACGTGGCTAACGGACCCGCATGAGGTGGTCGATGCTCCAAAAAGTCGTTGCGCATTTCATTGACCACTCGGTCGTGAAGGGTACGAGCGCGGACGTCGATCCGAAGCGGCCGTTGTGCCACGTCCACACCCCCGAGCGCGCGGTGGTCGAAGTGGACCTGCGCCAGGTCAAGGCCCTGTTCTTCGTCAAGGATTTCGGGGGCCAGCCCGACTACGATGAGCAGCTGGCGGCCAGCGCGGGCGACCAGCGTCTGCGCGGCAGTCGCCAAGTCGAGCTCACGTTTTCCGACGGCGAGCGGTTGGGCGGGCTGATGAACCGCTATCCCCCGCTCGGGGTGTTTTTCTACATGCTCCCGATCGACCCCAAGAGCAACAACGTGCGCATCCTGGTCAATCGGGAGGCCGTGGCCACCATGCGGGCGGTGGACGAAAAACAGGACGCGCCCGCGCCCCGCGCCACGGGTCCGCAACGGATTGGGTTGAGCGAGCCGCCGGTCCGCCCGAAGCGCACGAGCTGGGTGTTCGACGGGTCCGACATCAAGCAGTTTCCGACCGACTGACGGTCGCGATCATCCGCTAGCGGTGCACCTCGCCGAGCGCCCCAGCCGGGCGCGCCGCCGCCTGTGCCCGCCGGACCATGGCGGCGAGCGCGTCAGCGAGGCCGGGCCCCTCCTCCCGTAGGTCATAGCGCACGCGAACGGCCGGCTTGGCCATCGGGATCAACTTGCGCAGATCGATGGGCGTCCCGATGATCACGAGATCCACCGGAACCCTCGCAATGGTCTCGCCCAGGTCCCGCATCTGCTGCGCGCCGTACCCCATGGCCGGCAGCACGGCTCCGGTGTTGGGGTACTGCTCGAACGTGTCCGCAATCGAGCCCACCGCGTACGGGCGAGGGTCGACCATCTCCGCCGCCCCGTGCTGCTCGGCAGCCACCCATCCCGCGCCAAACGTCATCCCGCCGTGCGTGAGCGTCGGACCGTCCTCGATGACGAGCACGCGCTTGCCCCGAATCGTCTCGCCGTCTTCGACCTGAACGGGGCTCGCCGCCTTGATGATCGTCGCCCGCGGATTGAGGCCGGTCACCGTCTGCCACGTCAACGCGACCGCCTCCGACTTGGCCGTGTCCACCTTGTTGATGATGATGACATCGGCCATCCGCACATTGGCTTCCCCCGGATGATAGAGCACCGAGTGGCCGGGACGATGCGGATCCACCACCACCAGATGGAGGTCGGGCGCGTAGAACGGGAGGTCATTATTGCCGCCGTCCCAGATGACCACATCGGCCTCCGCCTCGGCCTGCCGCAGGATGGCCTCATAGTCGACCCCCGCATACACGATGCGGCCGGCGGCGAGGTGGGGCTCGTACTCCTCCCGCTCCTCGATGGTGACATCGTGCGCCGCGAGGTCGTCGTACGTCGCGAACCGCTGCACGGCCTGCCGGACCAGGTCCCCGTACGGCATCGGATGCCGCACCACCACCACGCGCTGACCCAGGTCGCCCAGGATGGACGCCACCCGCCGGCTGGTCTGGCTCTTTCCCGATCCCGTCCGCGCCGCGCAGACCGCGACGACCGGGACCTTGCTCTTCAAGGCGGTGTGCCGCGGCCCCAGCAACAGGTAGTCCGCACCCGCCGCCAACGCCCGTGAGGCAAGGTGCATGACGTACTCGTGGGACACGTCGCTGTATCCGAACACCACGACGTCCACCGCGAATTCGTCGATCAGGCGCTCGAGGTCCACCTCCGCGAAGATGGGGATGCCTTCCGGGTAGCGCGCGCCCGCGAGTTCCGGCGGATAGCGCCGGTCGGCGATGTTGGGGATCTGGGTGGCCGTGAACGCGACGACCTCGTACGCCGGGTTGTCGCGGAAGAACGTATTGAAGTTGTGAAAGTCCCGACCCGCTGCTCCAAGTATCAACGCCCGTTCTGGCATGTACCCTCCTTGGTAAATCACTATGACGGTGGTCGTGAACGGACCTTGAACGGATCGTGAAGCGGGTGGCGGCGCTCCCCACAAACGCAGTTGGCCGGCGCCTGAGCGCCGGCCAACACGTTCTACCACAACGCTTTACGAGCGACCGGTCAGCACCACTTCACCCGCACGCGATACGAGACCGTGGTGGTGTCACCGACCGGAACCGCCACGCGGAACCGGAACGTCCGCGAGTCTACCCGTTCCCATGTGTGGGTGGACTCGAGCACGGTCCAGTCACCACCGACGGGCTCCATGACGTCCACTTCGACCGGCTCGTCCTTACGGTTCCTGAGCTCGATCTCCCAACGCGACTCCGACTCGCAGCTGCGAATCACGCGCCACTCCATCTGGCGTCGGTCGGCCACCACGTCGAACGCCTCGCCCATCTTGATGCGCAGCATCTCGTCCCTGGGGGTGTGGTCGATCCGGTCCTCGCCGATGAACTGCTGCGCGCCGGCGCGGTCGGCCTTGTACACCCGCACGATCCCCTTGGGCAACGGCATGCCGAGCTGGTTGGTCTCGGCGTTGGTGAACTCCAGGAACACGCTCACCTTCTCACTCGACGCGACGTCGCCAAGCTGCGAGCGGAACCGGTAGGGCGAGCCCGCCAGCACCAGTCGCTTGCGCAGGGCAATGCCCGACGCCTCGAGCAACGTGACCTGCTTCTGCTCGTTGTCGAGCAGGGTCGTGGGACGCTGGAGCGTGTAGAGGTGGTACTCGAACAGCCCTTCCTCGGTCATCATCGGTGCGTCCATCTCCGCCGCGGCCCGCAGGCCTTCCATCCGTCCCATCCGGTCCTGGAGGTCCTCGCGCACGCGCTGCACATCCCCGGCAACCAGTTTGAGCTGGGCATCCCGATAGGACGTGCCGGACCGATTGTCGAGCGTGACCCATCCCGTGAGATCCGCGCGGGTGTCAGCGTCATTGACCACCATGACGTAGTCCGCGCGCCAGGTCATGCCTTTGGTGAGGTACGACGCCTCGATCCGTCGGCGCCCTTGATCGCCGTCCAGCAACCAGACGAGCGTGGGCTCCGCAATGAGGTTCTCCGGGATCTCCGGGAACGTCATCCGGCCCGGGAATCCGTAG
>JAOUDR010000443.1 GCA_029859185.1 Gemmatimonadota bacterium | reverse complement strand
TCCCTTCCTGGTCGAGGAGCTCTTCCAGTTGTTCAATCGGCGCATGGAGGATTACCTCTCCATGGTCCCGCTCGATCCGTGGTACCGGATCCGGTTCGACGACGGGAAGGTGTTCGACTACGGTGAGGGGATCGAGCGCACCGAAGCGGAGATTCGCAAGTTCAACCCGGCCGACGTCGCGGGGTATCGAGAGTTCCTGCGCCAGACCGAACGGGTGTTCGACGTCGGGTTCACGCAGTTGGGCGACGTACCGTTCCACGATCCCATGAAGATGCTGAAGATCGTGCCGACGATGATCGGGCTGGGGAGCTACCGATCGGTCTACGGCTACGTGTCGAAGTACATCAAGGATCCGTACCTGCGGCAGGTCTTCTCGTTCCAGCCGCTACTCGTGGGCGGGAACCCGTTCACCACGACGTCCATCTACGCGCTGATCCATTACCTCGAGCGGAAGTGGGGAATCCACTTCGCCATGGGGGGAACCGGCAGCATCATTGCCGCGCTCGGCAGGCTACTGGGTGAGGTCGGGGTGGCGGTCCGGTTGGGCACGACGGCGGACCAGATCGAGATCTCCGCCGGTCGCGTGACGGGCGTCCGACTCACGGGCGGCGAGCGGCTCCCGGCTGGTGTTGTGGTCGCCAACGCCGACGCGCCGTACGTCTATCGCCAGATGATAGCCCCCGAGTACCGCCGCAAATGGCACGACCGCAAGATCGACCGTCTCAAGTACTCGATGGGCCTCTTCGTGATGTACTTCGGCACGCGCAAGAAGTTCTCGGGCCTTGCCCACCACATGATCCTGCTTGGCCCCCGTTACAAGGCGTTGCTCAGGGAGATCTTCGACGGCAAGGAAATGCCGAGGGACTTCAGCCTCTATCTTCACGTTCCCACGGTGACCGATCCGTCGATGGCACCGCACGGCTGCGATGCCTTCTACGTGTTGGCGCCGGTGCCGAACCTGCGGTCGAACATCGACTGGTCAGTCGAGGGGGACCGATTGCGCAATCGCATCGTCGACTACCTCGACGGCACCGTACTCCCGGGCCTCAAGGAGACCATCGTCGAGGACTTCTACGTCACCCCCGAGCATTTCCGGGACAACCTGCTGAGTCTGCATGGGAGCGGCTTCTCGATTCAGCCGGTGCTCACCCAGTCGGCGTACTTCCGGTTTCACAACAAGTCAGAAGACGTGCAGGGACTCTACTTGGTGGGTGCCGGAACGCATCCCGGAGCCGGAATGCCGGGCGTGCTGACCTCGGCGAAGGTGCTGGACCGTCTGATCCCTGCGGTAGCGCCGAATCCCCTGACCGGCGTAGTGATGCCCGTATGAGACCCGCGGGTCACGGCCCGGCTGCTCCGGTCACGCCTTGTGCTCGGCACGGGCACTCGCCACCTTGGCACAGCCCTAACCACAGGTCCCTTCCTTGAAGCAACCGTCTCGCGGCTTCACCCTGATCGAAGTGCTCATCGTCATCGTGATCATCGGCATCCTGGCCGCGATCGCGATCCCCAAGTACACCAAGACCAAGGAGAAGGCGTACTTCGCGACGATGCGCACGGACCTCCGCAACCTGGAGACCGGTCAGGAAGCCTATCACCAGCTCGCCGGTGCCTACTACGGCGGTCCGATCCCGGCACCGGGATCCGACCTGCAGGCGTCTACGGGCGTCACCATCACGATCGTCGAGGCAACGGCCACGGGCTGGGCGGCCACCGCCACGCATACTTCGGCCTCTGGGCGGACCTGTGCGGTCTTCAGCGGGACGGCAAGCCCGGCCGCCCCCGCCACCAACCCGGACGAGATCGTCTGCCAGTAGGAACGCCCCGCCGTGCCGCACGGGCGCGGCCGGGGGGACACGTGGTGGGTCTACGCCGCGGCCGCGCTCGGGACCCGTAGCTCGTCGAGGAGTCGCTGGGCCGCGGCGCGCTCCGCGGGTGCCAGGCCCGGAAGCAGGCGCGCGATCGCCCGCTCGGCCTCGAGTGGGGAGGTCGCCAGGATCAGCCGTCCTCCGACGCACCACATCCATACCGTGATCGCCCCGCCGATCAACGGCTCACCCTGGCCTGCGGTCACGGGATGGGCTGCGGGCTTCCGTGCCGTTCGGGGCGGTCGCTGACGGTTGGGGATTGGTGACGGCGATGCGCACGGCACAGACGGAGTAGTCTGTTCGGCGGGACTGCCGGACTGAGTGGGGCGCCACCAGCGAACCACGAGGCGCCAGAGGCGCTGGACCCGCTCTCGCATTGGCATGGCCGAATATAGGAAACCGGGCGGTGCTGGTACAGTCGCCGAGCCATCCCGGATCAGAACCGTACCGCGACCCCGACCCGGCCCGGCGCCACGAAGGGACCGAGCACCGCGTCCCGCTCCCGCGCATAGCGGAGTCGCCACTTGGGAATCAGGGCACCGACCCCCGCGCCGAGCAGCGCACCCGCCGCGCCGGTCCCCAGTGCCAGGCCCGTCACCAATCCCCACTGCTCACACCCACCGAATTCGTTCCCGAAGTCGCAAACCTCCGCCCACGCCAGAAACGCCAAGGGCGTCATGATCGCGCCGCCGACGATCGCTCCCGTCCACGTTGCCCGCCCGCGGATCCAGAGCGAGTCCACCCGGACGGGGTCGAAGGGTACCTCGGCGCGGGCGAACAACTCGGTTGGCGCATCACCTTGCACTCCACCCAGCCGCGTCACGAATCGCGACTTCCCAACGGTACGCACGCGAACCATCTGCCCTGGCTGAAGACGGCCGAACTCGTCGGCCGACTGCGCCTGCAGCCCACTGCCAAGCGTCGCGATGAACAACAGGCTGAATCCGATTCCCGACCGCATGGTGCCTCCCGCGCGTGACTAGTCGTCGCTCTGGATCCGATCCGGTTCTTGCCTCAGAAGCGGATCGACACTCCGACGCGCCCCGGCCCGAGGAGTGGGCTCACCGTGACGTCGCGCGCGCGCGCGTAGCGGAGCCGCCACTTCGGGACCAGCGCGCCAACCCCGGCACCGATCAGGGCCCCACCCGCCCCCCCGATCGCCGAGAGCAACACAACCCCCGCCCAGGGACAGCGGTCGGCCGTACTGCCGTCCCCCTCGCTCCCTGCGTATGCCACGCAGGCCACGCCCACGAACAGGGCCGACAGTGGCGTGGCCACTGCGGCACCCACCAGTGCGCCCGTCCATGTCGCGCGCCCCCGCACCCACAGTGAGTCCACATGCTCCACGTGAAACGGCTCGGCCGCGCGCGCGAACAGCGCGGTCGTCGAGTCACCCGGCATTCCGCCGAGGCGCGTCACAAATCGTGAAT
>JAOUDR010000442.1 GCA_029859185.1 Gemmatimonadota bacterium | reverse complement strand
GGCTGCGCTTCTTCTTGACGGTCTTCACGGTCACCTCACCTTGCCGATCCACGCGCCCGTTGCCGTACCCACACGCCATGCCAACGGGTGCATGGCGTGCGTCTCGCGTCCGGCGAGCTCCGTTCCCGCGAGCGCCGGGGGCCTAGCCGCCGCTCGCCGCCCCTTCCTCGTGCGGAATCTCGATGAAGCTGCCTCCGAAATACGTGTATACACATCGGCCGGAGTCGATCAGGGAGCGGATCGCGGCCTTGCACGCCGCCTTGTCTGCATCGGCTTCCCCGAACTGCTGCTTCATTGCCTTCGTCAGATCGCCCGCCTTGAACTTCTTCTTGCCCTGATACTCCTTGACCATGGCGTACATGGCGTCCGCAATCGCTTCGGTCGTGACGGGCATCGGTCACCTCCCATGTCTGATCTGCGCGGACCGCTTGTAGGTGAGACCCGCATGTCGGTAGTCGTCAATGTGTTCCTTGGTGAACTCGATCCCGGTCAACTCGAAAAACCGGGGCCAGCCGATGCGCGCGATGAACTCGCCCATGCGCTCGAAGCGTCGCGCACCGTTGGCCCAGACATCGACGATCGTCCGTACGGCCTGGACGACCTCGGGCCAGCGCGGCGGGTTGTTCGGCAGGAACGGGATGGCGAGCTTCGAGAACGTCGGCTCGGTACGGGCGTTCGACACCTTGCCGCCGACCCAGATCGAAAGCCCGTCGTTGAGCGGGTCCGCCATCGGCAACGCGGGGCAGACCGAGAAGCAGTTCGCGCAGAACATGCAGTTGTCTTCGTCGATCTCCACCGTCGGCTGCCCGTCGACGTTGGCGGGCCGGATCGCCGCAGTCGGGCACGAAGCCACGACGTTGGGGATCTCGCAGATCTTGTTGAGGCCGCCCTGCACCCGTGGGGGGCGACGGTGAATACCCAGGATCGCGATGTCGGAGCAGTGCACCGCCCCGCACATGTTGAGACAGCAGGCCAACGCGATGCGCAGTTTCCCGGGAAGCGTCCGTTCCGCGAAGTAGGGGTGCAGATCGTCCATCACCGCTTTCACCACGCCGGACGCGTCGGTCGCCGCGGAGTGGCAGTGCACCCAGCCCTGGGTGTGCACGATGTTCGAGATGGCGTTGCCGATCCCACCCACCGCGTGCCCAAGCGCCGCGAGGTCCTTGATCAGTGGCTCGATGTTGGCTTCCTCCGTCAGGAGGAACTCGACGTTGTTGCGACTGGTGAAGCGAAGGTGGCCGCCACAGTACTTGTCCGCGAAGTCCGCGTACTTGCGGATGCGGGTAATGCTGAGGAGGCGCGGTGACGCGGCACGCACGGTGAACAGGCGGTCGCCGGAGGCGGCCACATGCACCATGACGCCGGGTCGGAGAATCTCGTGGTATTTCCACTTCCCGTAGTTCTTCTTGATGATCGGGGGCAGGAAGCGTTCGTAACTCGGAGGCCCGATATCCGTTCGTCGTGGTTCAGTTGCCGTTGCCATGGTTCGTCTCCAGAGGCTGTTGTCCGGTGCAAGTGGCTTCGACCCATCGAGTGGGGGCGTCAGCCTACTGGTCGTCCTCGCTCTCGTCGTCACCTTCTTCGAAGTACTCGTCGTAGAACACGTACGGGTTCTCACGCGGGTGTGCGATCATCTGCGGCACCGGCTCGATTTCGATGGCTTCGAGGAAGTTGCCGAGACCGACACGCTGGATGAGCTCCCCGACGCGCTCGCGATTCTTCCCGTGCTCGCCCCAGAATTCCCAGATCCGCTCGATCAGGTCCTTGAGCTCGTCATAGGGCGGCTCGAGCTTGATGAACGGTACGAGGACCGAAGACAGCAGCGCACCTTCCACGATCGGCGCCTTCGCGCCCAACAGGATGGTGGCGCCGCGGTCCTTGCCGGGTTGCAGCGCCCTGGGCATGGCGTTGATGCAGTGCATGCACTTGACGCAATTGGCGTTGTCAATGGAGAGCTGCTTGCCGTCCCAGTCCATGCACTGGGTTGGGCAACGCGCGCAGACGTCCTTCTGGATGTCGAGCCCCGCCTTAGCGGCAGCCGTGACCTCCTTCTGGTCGATCTGAATGTCGTCGCGCCAGGTGCCGATGATGGACATGTCGGCCCGGGCAATCGACGCGACGCAGTCGTTGGGACAGCCGGCGCACTTGATCTTGAACTTGTACGGGAACGCCGGCCGGTGCAGCTCGTCCTGGAAGTGGTGCGTCAGGTCGTTGGTGATGTGGAGCGTGTCGTAGCACGCCCACTCACAACGGGCCGGCCCCACGCAACAGCTCGGGGTCCGCAGGTCCGATCCCGAGCCGCCGAGGTCGAAATCGTTGTCGGTCAGCTCCTTGAACGTCGGCTCCAACTCGTCCGTGGAGGTGCCGAGCAGAATGATGTCGCCCGTGGAACCGTGCATGTTCGTGAGCCCGGATCCGTGGCGCTCCCAGATGTCGCAGATCGTCCGGAGCGCCTCGGAGGTGTAGAACCACCCGCTCGGCATGTTGACGCGGAGCGTGTGGAAATGCGCGATCGAGGGGTACTCGCTCTGGAGATCGTTGTATCGGCCAATGACGCCTCCGCCGTATCCCAGCACGCCGACGATGCCGCCGTGCTTCCAGTGCCCGATCTTCTCATGGTAGGACCGTTCGAGGAGCTTCAGGAGGTCCTGGGCCTGCTCCTTGATTTCGGCCGCCTCCTTGATCTGCGTGACAAAGCTGGGCCAAGGTCCCTTCTCCAGCTCGTCGAGCATTGGAGTGCCGTTCCCACCTGATTTTGCCATCGTTCTCTCCTTGTGGCGTGGCGTGATGGCGTCACAGCCGCGAAGACATCAGGTCAACTGCGGTCGTTCTCTCACCGTCACGACGATCTTGTACAACGTGGTCAACACCAACCCGCCCACCGCGTACACCCCCAGCGTGATGGCCAGCTCCGGGATGGTGGGCGTGTACTCCGTGATATGCCCCAGCGGGGACGGGATGAAGCCCGTCACGACCAGGGTGAGTCCTTTTTCAATCCACAGGGACCCGATGACGCCGGCGCACAGCACCGCAAGCCATCGTTCCTGCCGCCGAATGGCGGGCACGAGGAGAAAGGCGGTGCAGACGATCGACACCGCGACACCGATCCAGGTCCACGGCGTCAGCGCCGACCGGCCCTCGAGACCGGTAAACAGGTACGTGAAGGGGTGAATGTGGTGTGGCATGCCTCCGTACAGCGCCGTGAACAGCTCGACGAGCACGAAGAACAGGTTGATCGCCATCGCATAGGTCACGATCGTCCCGAGGGCCTGAATGGCCTCGCGCCCGGCGTCGAAGCG
>JAOUDR010000441.1 GCA_029859185.1 Gemmatimonadota bacterium | reverse complement strand
ACGAGATACGGCTCCGTGATTGGGCTGGGTGCTCGCGCGAAGCGCGGAGTATCATGCTTTCCGGCCTGCTTGTCCAGCACCGCAGCCGATCACGCACCACCCGCGGCGGCTCGGGAGCTATCCCCTTCACGTCCTCCCATCATCCCGTCATCCCGTTGCTCCCATCATCCCGTCTTGCCATCCCGCCAATTCAGATCCCCAACAACCCCTCCGCATTCCCCCCCAGGATCTTCGCCGTCTCCGCATCCGCGAGCCCGAGCGCCCGAATGCTCTCGACCATCAGCCGCAGGCTGCCGATCTGATGCGGGAAGTCGCTCCCGGCGAGAATGTGGTCTACCCCGGCAAAGTCGATCGCGAATCGCAGGGCCGCGACGTCGAAGTTCACGGTGTCGTAGTAGAACTCGCGCAGGTAGTCCGTGGGCGGACGGCTGATGTTCGCGCGACACGTTGGAAACGCACGGTACCCGCGGTCCAATCGCTCGGCGAGGTAGGGAATAGCTCCACCCAGGTGCCCCAGCACCCAACGGATGTTGGGGTAGCGTTCCACGATGCCGCTGAACACCAGCGACGCCGCCGCGAGGGTCGTATCGAACGGAAACCCCACGAGCGGCATGAGCCAGTAGTCGCCCATGGCCTCGACGCCGAGGGGGTGGGTGGGGTGGATGTAGCAGACGGCGTTCCGCGCGTGTGCCTGCTCCCACAGCGGCCAGTACCGCCGATCCGACAGCGCAACCCCGTTGACGTTGCCGAACACCATCACACCCGGGAATCCGAGCGTGTCCATGACGCGCTCCAGCTCGCCGACGGATGCGGCCGGGTCGTTGAGCGGCAAGGTCGCGAGTGACGTGAAGCGGCCGGTGCGCTCGCGCACGATGGCGGCCAAGGCGTCGTTCACGAGCCGGGCGTAGACGACCGCCCGGCCGGGCGGGTGCACGTGCACGCCGGGTGACGTGAACGTGAGTACCTGCGTATCGATCTTCTCGTCTTCGAGCACTTGCTGTCGCACGTCGATGTCCCGATGCGGCGGTATCGCGAAGTTCGAGTCGCCGGGAGAATGCAGCACCGGATTCCCGTTGGGATCGGTCGTAACGGCGACGGCACTCTCCGGGTCCGTGCGGAGGGCGTCGATGTACGCCGGGGGATAGAAGTGGTTATGGAAGTCGACGATGCGCATGGCGAGTCCAGAGGTAGTAGATGGGAAGACCGATGGCGACGATGGCGAGCCCGACGGCGCTCTCGCGCGGGTCGGAGACGATCTGATTGACGACGATGGCCGCGGAGGCCAGCGCAAAGACGATGGGCAGTGCCGGGTAGCTCCAGACTCGGTAGCGGGGCGCATAGCCCGGTCGACGCCGCAGCAGCACCAGGCCGACGGCCATGAGTCCGAAGAAGATCCACTCGGTGTACACGACCCGGGTGAACAGCGCGCGATAGGTCCCGGTCGCCACCAGTACGGCGGCCCAGACGGCCTGCAAGATGATGGCGCGATGCGGCGTGCGGAAACGGGGGTGCACCTCCCCGGCCCAGCGGAACAGGAGCCCGTCCCGGGCCATGGAGTAGTACACCCGCGGACCGGACAGCACGATGCCCGAGAGCGCGCCGAACGTCGAGAACACCACGAGGGCGGAGACCGCCGCGGCACCCGCCGGTCCCATCACCACGTTCGCTGCGTCGGCGGCGACGCGCTCGGACGAGACGACCGTTTCGAGCGGGAGAATGCGGAAGTACACGGCGTTGAGCGCCACGTAGCAGAGGGTCACGATCAGCGTGCCGAGGAGTAGGGCACGGGGAATGGTCCGCTCGGGCTCCACCGTTTCGCCCGCGGCGTAGGTCACCATGTGCCAGCCGCCGAACGCGAACAGTCCGGCCACAAGGGCCAGGGCGAAGTCGGTGAGTGGGGGAGTGCCAGTCGTCGCGGCGCGGATTGCCGTATCGACCGAGGTCGGAGCGGTTGGGGCGAGCGCGTACCCGATGACCACGATGCCGACGATCGCCACCACCTTCCCGATCGTGAACGCGGTCTGCAGGCGGCTCCCGTGCCGGACCCCCACGTAGTTGATGGCCGACAACGCCAGAATGCCGAGGATGGCCACCGCGCGTACGCCCACCGGGCTCAGCTCGACGAAGTGGCCGACGTAGGTGGCGAAGACGACCGCAATGGCCGCGATGATGCCGGTGTGCATGCTCCAGAACATCGCCCACGCCCAGAGGAACCCGAGGGCGGGAGAGAACGCCTCCCGCAGGAACACGTACACGCCACCCGTCTCGGGGAACGCCGACGCCAACTCGGCGGTGACGAGGGCGCCGAACAGGGTCAGAATCCCCGCCACGATCCAGACGGCCGTCACCGCGCCGAGGGACGGCACCTGGGCCGTGATGACGGACGGCTGGACGAAGATGGACGCGCCGATGATCGTCCCGGCGACCATGGCGGTCGCCTGCCAGATGCCGATGGAGCGGCGGAGGTCCTGCGTCATGCAGTCATGCTGTCATTCCAACATCCCGTCCTCGAGGGGCAGAGGGCAGCGCGGCAGCCTCGGGTCAGCTACGCTCTCGGCCAACGGCCAACGGCCAACGGCCAACGGCTAACGCCGTCCTCGCCGCTTCCCGACCCAATCCCCCCAGATCCCAAACATCCGCATCTGCGCTTCGAGATCACTCGATGCTACCAACTGCTCCACCTCCGTGCGCGTCTGCCGCGTCCACGTGGCGTCCATGGTGGCGAAGCCCAGCGATACGGTCGCCGCAATCACCGCGTTGAGCCGAAGCTGCGTCGCATCAACCCGATCGAACGTGTCCGACCGTGCGTGGTAGTTGGGGCCGTAGTTGGCAGGCGCCTGGTTTGCCACCAGGTTCGCGATACCGTGCATCATGAAATCGAAGTTGTCGGTGCCGACGATCGGCAGGTCCACCTGCGTGAAGGGGCCCAGGCCCGCGATTGATGCGAGTGCCTTGTCCGTTGCCGCCGCGATTTCCGGGCGCCCGCCGGTGAAGAACCCGATGATCCGTCCCGTACCGATGTCGTACGAGCTGGCCATCACGACACGATCGAGTTCGTTCATGTGGGCGTCGGCGTACTTCCACGAGCCGACGAGCCCCTGCTCCTCGCCGTTCCACAGGATGAACCGGATGGTGCGTCGCGGCGTGATGCCGAGGCGCTTCATCTGGCGCGCGATGTCGATGAGCATCGCGACGTTCGCCCCGTTGTCGAGCGCGCCGGTGCCGAGGTCCCACGAGTCGAGATGCGCTCCGACGATGACGATCTCTTCGGGTGTCGCCGATCCCCTGATCTCCCCGATC
>JAOUDR010000440.1 GCA_029859185.1 Gemmatimonadota bacterium | reverse complement strand
GGCAACGTCAGTCGCGGCATCCGCCGTCCATTTCACGCGTGACGGCGTGAGCATCGACACGGCCGTCCCGCTGCAGGCGTTCGCGGTGGCCGGCGCGGTCGCCGCGGGGCTCGGCGCGCCCTACCTGCCGGTGCGCGGGCTCTACATCGCGTTTGCGGTGATGCTGCTGTACGCCGCGTGGCGCGCCTGGCCGCGTCCCCAGCGCGCCGCCACCACGCTCCAGCCCCACCCACTCGTGGGTCGCGCAGGGGCGGGTGCGGGGGGGGTGGTGGCGAGTCTATTGGGCGTCGGAGGCGGCATCGTGTTCACCCCCTTGCTGCATGTCGCGCTGGGGCTCGACTTCCACCGCGCGGCGGCGACGAGCGTCTACCTGATCGGGCTCACGGCGGCGTCAGGTGCGCTGGTGTATCTCGTCCGCGGTGACGTCGCGATGCCGCTGGTGGGGCCGACGATGCTGGGAGTGCTGATCGGGGCCACCCTCGCGTCGGCGGGCGCGCGGCGCGTTTCCGCATCGTGGCTGGGTCGGGTGTTCGCGGTCCTGCTGATCTATGTCGCGGGCCGCATGCTCATGCGAGGGCTCTCCGGTGCCTGATGCGCAGCGGGCGGCCGCCCGGTTTCTGCGGATCGCGCTCTGGCTGGGCGCCGCGCTGGTGATTCTGGCGGGCGTGCTGGACTGGGCGGCGTTTCCGGGCCTTGCCCGAGGCGTTGGGGCCGTGGGGGTGGGTGTCGTCGTCGCGGCACCGTTCGGTGCTCTCGTGGTGATTGCCGTTGTCGCGCGGAAGAGCGCCACGGCCGCGTACGCCGTCGTGAGCGTCCTGCTCGCCGTGGTGGGGCTCCTCCTGGCGGCGTGACACGCACCGCGCCGGTCCGTGGCCGCGCGCATAACTTTGAGGACGATGCGTCCGGACGCACTTGGTGTCGTCGGCCTCGGGGCCGTGGGCGGTTCCATCGCGTGGCAAGCAAGCCTCGCGGGCGTGCGGCGGGTGCTCGGCTACTCGCCGAGCCCCGCCGAGGGGGTCGCGGCCCTCCGGGCGGGAGCGATCTCCGATTTCGCCCCGTCCGTCCGGTTCCTGGTGGAGCGATCGGAGGTCGTCGTCCTGGCCACCCCACCGACCACCACATTCGACCTGCTCCCCACCGTCGCACGCCACCTGCGGCCCGGCGCGCTTTGCACGGACGTCGTTCCGGCCAAAGGACGGGTCGTCCAGGCTGCCCAACGGGCCGGGCTCGCCGATCGGTTCGCGGGCTCGCATCCGGCCGTAACGCTGACGGCGAAGACGTTTGCCGCGGCCGAACCCGCCGCCTTCCGCCGGGCGCTGGTCTATGTCACGCCGGCGAGCGGCGACGAGGGACCGGCCCGGGAGGTCGCCGACTTCTGGGCCACCGTGTTCGATGCCGACCCGGTGATTCTCGACGCTGCAGACCACGACGCGATCGTCGCGTGGACCCGCCACCTGCCCCAGGTCGTGGCGGCGCTGCTCGCGCGGGCCTGCGCGACCGACGGGCCGCGTGGCGTGACCTATGGAACCGAAGCCCGCGACGTGACGCGGCCCGCCCTGGCCACCGTCGCGACCGCGCGGGATCTGCTGCTGCTCAACCGCGAGGCCGTGGTCACGGCGCTCGATGACGTCGAGACCGCGTTGGGAGGTCTCCAGCGCGCGCTGCGGGACGGCGACACGGCCGCCCTCGATGCGTGGCTCACCGATGCCGCGACCTGGCGACGGCGCCTCGAGCCATGAACGTGCACGGCACCGTCCGGGCCCCGGGGGACAAGAGCATCACGCACCGCGCCCTCATGCTGGCCGCCCTCAGTCGGGGCACGAGCGTCGTGCGGCATCCGCTGACGTCCGCGGACGCGCGCAGCACGGCCGCCTGCCTCCGAGAACTTGGGGTCGGGGTGGGACCGCTGCGCGCCGGAGCGGCGGTCAGCGTTCAGGGGGGAACGTGGCGGCCGGCGACGCGCACCCTGCACTGTGGCAACGCGGGCACCACCGCCCGCCTCATGCTCGGGCTCCTGGCGGCACATCCCTTCGAGACGCGGCTGACGGGCGACGCGTCGCTCCGGCGGCGACCGATGCGGCGCGTGACCGAGCCGCTGGGCCACATGGGGGCCAGCATCCGGGAAGAAGCCGGTGACGGCCTGCCGCTGCGCATTCGTGGGGGCCGCCTGGGGCCGCTCGACTGGTCGCTTCCTGTGGCAACCGCCCAGGTGAAAAGCGCGCTGTTACTCGCCGGCCTCGCGGGCGGCGTTGCGGTGACGGTCCGGGAGCCGGCGCGGTCGCGCGATCACACGGAGCGCATGTTTCGAGCGATGGGTGTGCCGTTGACGCGGCGCGGGACGACAGCCGCGTTGGCCGCTGCGCCGGGTTGGTTCGACGATGCGGCGCCGCTCGATTGGACCGTCGTCGGCGATGTCTCGTCCGCTGCGTTCCTGGTCGCGGCGGGGCTGATGGCGGAACGCGGGGAGGTCCGGATCGCCGGCGTCGGCCTCAATCCGACGCGCACGGGCTTTCTCACCGTGCTCAGCCGCATGGGGGCACGCATCGAGCGGGAGGCGCAATCGGAGGTCCATGGCGAGCCGGTGGGTGACCTCGTGGTCGCTCCGTCCGCGCTCGTGGGAACGGTGGTCACCGCCAGCGAGATCCCGAGCCTCATCGATGAGATTCCGATCCTCGCGGTGCTGGCCAGCCGAGCGCAGGGGGAGACCGTGTTTCATGAGGTGGGTGAGCTTCGGGTCAAGGAAAGCGACCGGTTGGGACTCCTGGCCGAGAATCTCCGCCAGACCGGCGTGGGCGCGGAGGTGGCCGGCAACAGCCTCACGGTGGAGGGTACCGAGCGGCCGCCGCGGGGCCACGTCGAGACCGCCGGAGACCATCGCCTGGCGATGGCGTTTGCCGTCCTCGGTCGCCTGTCCGGGGCGCGCGTGGCGCTGTCGGAACAGCGGTCCGTGGCGGTGAGCTACCCCGCCTTCTTCGAAGACCTCGATCGCATCACCGGGCCATGAGGGCCACCGTCGTGGCGATTGACGGGCCGGCGGGGTCGGGGAAGTCGTCCACCTCCCGGGCGGTAGCGGACTGGCTGGGCTTTGCCCATCTCGATAGCGGCGCGCTGTATCGGGCGTTCACGCTCGCCGCCCTGGATGCGGGGCTCCCCGACTCGGGGTCGCGGATCGCGGGGCTTGGTGCGGACCTCCCGGTGCGCCTGGCCTTCACCGCCGCGGGCTTCCATCCGGAAATCGCGGGGGTCGATGTCACGGAAGCCGTGCGCCGGCCCGACGTCACCGCCAGGGTGTCCGCCGTGT
>JAOUDR010000438.1 GCA_029859185.1 Gemmatimonadota bacterium | reverse complement strand
GACGGGACGTAGGCCTCGGGTTGGTAGTAGTCGTAGTACGAGACGAAGTACTCGACGGCGCTGCGGGGGAAGAACGACTTGAGCTCCCCGTAGAGCTGCGCCGCCAGGGTCTTGTTGTGCGAGAGCACCAGGGCGGGCCTGCCGTAATCGGCGATCACGTGGGCCATGGTGACGGTCTTGCCCGACCCGGTCACCCCCAGGAGCGTCTGGTAGCGCCGGTCCTCCCGCAGCCCACGGGTGAGCGCCGCGATGGCCGCGGGCTGGTCCCCGGCAGGGACGAACGGGAGCTCGAGCGTGAAGTCGGCCATGTGGGGAGGGGGAATCTAGTCGGGGGCGGTCATGGGCGGTCATGGGCGGTCACGGCGGTCACGCGCGGTCGAGGGCGGTCAGGAGGACGTACTACGCCTCATCGTCGTTCACCGTCCGTGTTCGTCCGTGTCCATCCGTGGCCTCACTCCGGCGCTCCCCGCGCCACGGCGTCTCGCCGCTCGACCGTGTGCACCCCTTTCACGCGTCGCATGGCACGCATCACGTTCGACAGGTGGGTACTGTGTTCCACCTCGACCAGGACGGAGCCGAACATTGCCCCGTCCTTGCTGGAGAGTTCGGCGCTCTTGATGTTCGTGCCGGACTTCGAGACGGCCTCCATCAGGTCGGCAAACAGCCCACGGCGGTCTTCGCCCACCACGCCGAGGGCAACGACGAACAGTTCGCCCTCGACGCTCTGCCAGTCGATCTCTACGCGGCGCTCCTGGTCCTGCGGCATCGTGAGGAGGTTCGGACAGTCCGCCCGGTGGATGGAGATCCCGCGCCCCTGCGTCACGAACCCCACCACCGGGTCGCCCGGAACCGGTTGGCAGCACTGGGCATACCGCACCAGCAGTCCGCCGAGCCCCTGGACCCGGACGCCGCGACCGAGGCGGAACCGATCGATGACCCGGCCGAGCGCCGAGGGGCGCGGGGCCTCGAGCTCCTCCGACTTGTGGTCGGGGAAAAGGGCCTTGAGCACCTGCCCGGTCGGAATGTCCCCACGGCCGAGCGCCTGGAGCAGCCCATCCCCGTTGTGGACCGACAGCTGCTCCGCAGCGCGTTCCACGGCGGCGGCATCCGGCGCGGTGAGGCGGCGGCGGCGCAGCTCGCGCTCGAGGATCTCGCGACCCAAGGCGGCGCTGTTCTCCGCCTCTTCCTTGTTGATCCACTGGCGCACCTTGTGGCGGGCACGCGCCGTTCGGACGTGGTTGAGCCAGTCTCGACTCGGACGCGGCTGCGCCCCGGTGAGCACCTGCACCGTATCCCCGTTCCGCAGCGGCCGGTGGAGGGGCGCGATCCGCCCGTTCACCTTGGCGCCCTGGCACCGCAGGCCGATCTCGGTGTGGACCGCGAAGGCGAAGTCGATCGGGGTCGCGCCTGATGGCAGTCGCTTCACGTCGCCCTTCGGCGTGAACACGAAGATCTCGTCCTGATAGAGGTCGATCTTCAGGAACTCGAGAAACTCCTCCGGCGAGCGAGCATCCTGCTGGAGCTCCAGCAACTGCCGGAACCACGTAAACCGCTGATCCAGCTCGTCCTGGCGTCGGCCCTCCTTGTACACCCAGTGGGCGGCAATGCCGTACTCCGCCATGCGGTGCATGTCGCGGGTGCGGATCTGGATCTCGTAGAGCTGGCCGGTCGGACCGAAGATGGTCGTATGAAGGGACTGGTAGCCGTTGGACTTCGGCGAGGCGATGTAATCTTTGATGCGCTCCTGGAGGGGCGTCCAGTGATGGTGGATGATCCCCAGGGCGTGGTAGCAATCCCGCACGTCGTCCACGAGCACCCGGATCGCCATCAGGTCGTAGATCTCCTCGACCGTCGTTTCCTGGCGCCGCACCTTCTTGTAGATGGACCAGAGGTGCTTGGGGCGCCCACTGATGTCGAAGTTGGTGATCCCGGCGCGGGCGAACTCCTCCTGGAGCGGCGACTGCAGCCGCTCGATCAACGCCTCGCGCTCGGCCCTGGTGGCGCGGAGCTGATCGGAGACCATCTTGAAGTCGTCCGGCTCGAGAAACTTGAACGCCAGGTCCTCGAGCTCCGCCTTGGCACCCGCCATCCCGAAGCGGTGCGCCAACGGCGCGTAGATCTCGCGGGTCTCCAGCGCAATACGACGCTGTCCCTCCCGCGACTGGTGCTCGAGTGTCCGCATGTTGTGCAGACGGTCGGCCAACTTCACGATGATGACCCGGGCGTCGCGCGCGATGGAGAGGAGCAGCTTGCGGTAGTTCTCGACCTGCTCTTCCGTACTCGAGCGGAACGTGAGGGTCGAGATCTTGGTGAGTCCGTCCACGATCCCCGCGACGTCGGCGCCGAAACTCTCACGGATCTCGTCGATCCCGACATCGGCGTCCTCCACCACATCGTGCAGCAGGGCCGCGATGACGGTGGTCGTGTCCATCTGCAGTTCCACGAGGATGCGTGCGACCGCGACGGCGTGCGAGACGTAGTCGTCGCCCGACAGGCGCTTCTGGCCCCTGTGGGCACGCGCACTGAACTCGAACGCCCGCCGGACCGCCTCGAGATCGAGCCGGTCCTGGCGGTCGGCGAGCACCTCCGCGAACGCCGATTCCCACGCCGTCGCGACCGTCACACCAGTCCGGCCTCCGCAAAGCTGAAGTAGCGATCGCCGCCCACGATCACGTGATCGTACACCGGGATGTCGAGCAGGCGCCCGGCCTCCACCAGCTGACGGGTGACCGCCCGGTCGTCCGCCGAGGGCGCCGGGTTGCCACTGGGGTGGTTGTGCAGCACCACGATCCCGGCGGCGGCCTCCGCGATGGCCGCCCGGAACACCTCCCGCGGATGCACCAGCGAACTGTCCAGCAGTCCGCGCGTGATCAGCAGGTCGCGGACCACCCGGTGCTGGGTATCCAGCACCAAGAGCCGGAACTCCTCGACCGTGAGGTCCCGCAGGGCCGGCGCGCACCGTCGATGCACGTCGGCAGGGGTCCGCATGACCCCGTCACCACCATCCTCCTCCGCGGCGGCTCGCCGCGCCAACTCCAGGGCGGCGGCCACGCGCGCGGCCTTGGCTCCGCCCACCCCGCGCACGCGGGCCAAGGCGCCAACGGGTTGGCGCGCCAGAGCGCGTACCGTTCCCCCGGCAGCCGAGAGCAGATCTCCCGCTACCGCGACGGCATCACGGTCCGACGTGCCGGTCCCTAGGAGAATGGCGAGCAATTCGACGGCCGTCAACGCGCCGGGCCCCAGACTGCGCAGGCGCTCGCGCGGCCGGTCGTGCGGCCGGGTTTCACCGAGGCGGGTGCCGGACATG
>JAOUDR010000439.1 GCA_029859185.1 Gemmatimonadota bacterium | reverse complement strand
GGCACGAGCCGCGACCAGCCCTCGTGCGATTCGATCTCCCTGTCGTCAGGGTTGCGCGGCAATCACCACTCCTGCGGCCCGGTCATCTCCAGCGACACCATCCTGCATCGGAACCAGGGTCATGATGCACCGCGGCAGATCATCTAGGGATGGTTCGCGATACTGAATCACGCCGCGTGGGTCCACCACGAGGGTTTCGGCGGTGGCCCAGACCCCGAAGGCCTGCATTGCCTCATGCTCCCCATCAACCGTGACGAAGGGGGCAAGTCCAGCGCCGTCTAGCCGATCCCACTCAGCCGGCCCGAGCGGGCGCCGACTCACGATCGCGAGTCTTGGACTACCCGGCAGGCCGGCCACCAGTCTGCCCAATGCCTCGAGCTCTGCAAGGCAGGTGAGGCACGGCGGGTTCCAAAACGCGACCACGGTAACATGACCCTGCAGGGTTGCACGCAGGTCGATGGTTTCTCCCCGGCGCCCCGTCACGCGGACCGTGTCGAAGAGTCCGCGAGGTTCGGCTTCGCGCCGCGTTTCCCTCAACATGTGTGACAGCGCGCGCGCGCGTTCTGCCGCCCACGCGGGCACGCCGAGGAGGAGGCGGCCCTGTCGATCCGCATCGTCATCATCGGCTGCCGGATCGACCGCAATCCTCGCGAAAAGCTGCGCGGCACCCAGGGTATCGGCCGCGTCCAGGCGGACCGTCGCCGTCACTCGAAAGCGGTCGATATCCCAGCCCTGCGCGACCGCGGAATCCAGGTACGCGCGCCCCGTGACCGTGTCACCCATGCCCAGAAGCACCTCGCCTTTCAAGCCCCACAGGTCAGAACGGACACTCTCGGTCGACCGCCGATAGCGTGACCTGCTCGAGAACAGCGGTCGCGATCTGTCGTCCGACATGCTGACTCGCTCTATCTCTCCGTCAATCCAGGCGAGTACCGTGTCCCGGAGCGACGGGAAGGCCAGAAGGCGGCGCGCCGTGACCGTGCGCTGCCACGGCTCGATCGCAACCAGGCGCTGGGCCCAGCGCAGGCACGCGTCGGCGTCCCCCATCTCGTGGGCGACGGCAAACGCCGCCGTGGGCAGAATGGCGTGGGCCGCGCCGACGCTTTCGTAGAGGCTATCCAGCAACCGGAGACGCTCGTGAAGATTCGCTTCGTGCGCCCGCAGAATGTCGATGCTTCGGAGCTGCACGGCCACGGGGCTCCGAGGGGCTTCGCGCAACGCGCGCTGGCGCCACCGCTCCACCACATCCACGACGTTCCACGCAACCGCATAGAGGTACATCGTCCCGATCACATCGGCGGAAACAGGCGTTTGCCCCAACCGATCGTCGAGAGCGTACACCTGTTGGGCATGGACCACACGGAGACTATCGTAAACGTCGGACCCATACGCTTCCAGCTCGAGTGCGCCTCTCACCGACCATGCCTCGACTCGCCCTGGGTACAGCCGCGTGGCCTCCATAGCCGTCTCGAGCGCTTCCCCAAGGTCGCTACCGACCACCTCGTGAATCCGCTGAAGCAGGGCGTCGAATGACGGCCGCCCGTTCGCGTACACCAGCAGCTCCCATCCCATGCTTCTCCGCTGGTCGACGACCGCTCCGGCTTCATCCTCGACCGCGAATGTGGCGTAGACGGCGTCGGCGGGCAGTTGCACGCGCGCCGTGTAGGTGCGGTCAGCGCGTCGTGTGAGGAGCGCCGTGCGGATCTGGGGTGTCTCGGAGCCCCCCGGCGGATCACCGGCTCGACGGTACTGCGCGCGCAGCCTGAGCGTGGATTCGGAACCGAGCTGACCGCTCGCGTGGTAGGTGATCGCAATCGCTTCACCGGCGGATGGCCTGGTTGGCGTGAATTCCAAGACACTCGCCTCGGACTGCAGTTCATTGTCGAGCATCAGGCGGACGCCGCCGACGATGACGACAACCCCAACACCGAGCCAGAGCAGCCGCCTCCACGGCCATACCTGCAGCAGCGGGTCGGCCACGGGGACAATCACCGGTTCCCCGACCGCGAGCCCGTGCAGGACCCGGCTGCGAAGTCCAGGTGACAACGGCGGGATTCTCAGTTCCCTGGCCTCGCGGCTCAATTGGCGGGTTGCCGTGATTCTCGCCCTGCAGCGACCGCACCGTTGCAAGTGTCGCGCAAGCCGGCGGACCGCGGGTGGCGGCAACTCCCCATCCGCGAAGAGACCTAGCCGGAGATTCGTGGGATGAAATAGCATCAATACCCCTTGAGCAATGCGCCCAGCATGCGGCGTGCGCGGAGGACTCGAACCTTGGCCGCGCCTATCGAAATCCCGAGGAGATCAGCAACCTCCTCGTAGCTGTATCCCTGAATCTCCCGGAGCACGAAGGCGCTGCGGAGCTTCGGTCTGACTTGGCCGAGTGCGGCCTCGAGGTCCAGAGCGGTGTCAACATCGGGTGGCCTTTCAAAGCGCGGGAGCACCCAACCCCAGCGTTGAATCCCGGTGTTTCTCGAACGCGCTCGGCGCAGTTTCATCAAGCCGGTGCGCGTGGCGACCCGTTTCAGCCACCCCTCAAACGACCCTCTGCCTTCGAACGTCATGAGGGCCCGCGGCAGACCCAGGAACACGTCATGCACGAGATCCTCAGCCTCGGATACGTCTCCGAGCAACGAGTAGCCAATGCGAAACAGGAGTTCCGCATACTGGTCGTACAGGGAGGCGAACGCCTCCGGGTCTTTCGCTCGGAGCCGCTCCACCAGATCCCGCTCCGCATCGGTGAAGTGACCGCTCACGACGAATCCGTCGCGGAACCGGACCGACTCCGGGCCACCGCACTCCGGGCAAACCCCGACGAGACGCTCACCCTACAAACCGAGCCGGTCAAAGACATCCGCTGCATCGCTCACCAAGATCGGCTTCTTCATGAAGTCATCCGCTCCAAGCGCGACGGCGCGTGCAAGCCGGTTGAGGCTGGCACAGCCCCTTCCTCCATCGATCACGGCTATCCGTGTGCCCGGCATGCGCGAACGCGTGAGCACGACCACAGCGAGCTCACCGTCCCCGCTGGTCGCCAGATCGACAAAGGCCGCATCCAACGGTTCCCTACTACAGGCCACCTGGCCCAATCTCGAGGCCGGCTGCGCAAGCATGGAGTGGCCACGCTCAGTCACCAGCTTCCGCATGTCCTGGCGCAGGACATCGTCATCACTTATCAGGGCAATTCTAGCCATTTCGAAAGGGAGATGCCGGGCGACGCACAGGGGTTACTCTCGGGCTTTCCCGCCTGGTTACCCTCTGAACCTCGCCGCTTGGGAGTACGGTGACAATCCGGTACGACCTTCACCAC
>JAOUDR010000023.1 GCA_029859185.1 Gemmatimonadota bacterium | reverse complement strand
GGTCGTGGGCCCGTACCCCAACGAGTCCGCGTACCAGAGGAGGGTACCGTCGAGCGCGTAGGAGTAGAGTGCCTCCTCGTTTTGCACGAAGGCGATCAGTCCGTCGTGTACGGGCGACGATGTGCGACTGGCGGCGGTGGACGCGGGGAACGCTCGGTCCCACGCGATGGTCATTGACGAGTCGAGGGCGAACAGCCCTCCGGGGCGACCGAAGACGAGGCGTCCGGCTGCCACTGCGGGACTGCCGGGCGAGAGGCCCGGGACGGCCACACTCCAGCGCAGCGTGGCATCGATCCCGAACCGAGAGACGGAGTCGGCGCCGCCGGCGGTCCACCCCACGTAGACATCCCCGCCCGGACCCACCACGGGCGCCGTCCGTGGCGTACCGCCCAGGGGCGCGCCCCAGGTGACCGAACCAGTCGATGCGATGCGGTAGAGTGAATCCCCACCGACGGTGAACGCACCGCCGTCGTCGGCTACCGCGACACCCAACGCCGCGCTCCCCACCGGGGCCGCCCACAGGCTGTCGCCGGCCTGATCGTGCTGCCGGGTGCACTGTACCCCCGTCGTATACGCGACGTCCGCTGTCCCGAGGCTTGGACCAAGCGTCGAGAAGCAACTGGCGACGGATGTGCCCACCCCGGAATCGGGCGCCAACACCCACAGCGCGGGCGCCGCTCCACCGGTCACCACCCGAATCAGGGAGTCGACGCCAAGTGCGGGATAGAATCCGATCGGCACCCCGCCGAATGCCCTCCGCCAGCGGGCGGACCCTGGACGTGCGACCGTGACCACCGCGCTGTCCACGAACTCCGCGTTGATGAGCGCGATCACCCACGCGGTTCCCGTATCGAGGGCGGTCACGCGCGCGGTGTTGTCCGCGAGATTCTCGACCTCGATCACCGCGGGGTCCGACGTGGTCCACACGGCGGCAGACGGCAGCCCGGGCCCGAAACCGTAGAGCGCCTGGGCGGAGTAGACGATCTGCTCGCCGCTGAACAGCACCACGTCACCGGTCACGATCCGTCCACCCACGGTGCAGGTGGCGCCGCCAAAGGGCCCGTCTTCACACGTCTGCTTGGACGAGCACGCCATGGCCAACACGGTGGTCATGGCGGCCAAAAGCGGTGCGTGGCGGCGAACAGCAGAAATCGGCGGCATGGGGTCATCCACTTCGGGTGGTAGGGCGATAGGGGACCTTTGGTGCTGCCAGCGCGATGGCCCGGGTGAGTCGCTCCCGGCGCAGGTCCCAGTGCCAAGCATCTACCCGCAGCCGGGTGCGGGGGTCCTTCAGGGGCCGGTACTGCAACCACGACTCCGGCATTTCCAGCAGGCGGCCGGCCGCGAGCAAGGCCGCCCGGTCGGCCGAGACCAGGTGAGCCCACGCTTCGCCAAACAGCGCAAACCGGTGCAACCACAACCCACCATCGAGCGCGTGGGTTACGCCTGCCCGCCACAGCCCGAACTCACGCCAGGCGATCATGCCTTCGCGTCCATCCAGTTCGGGCCGACGCCCACGTCCGCGACGAGCGGAACCCGCAACTCGGCCGCGCCTTCCATGCACTCCCGCGCCAACCGCCGCACCGTGTCGGCTTCGGCGGCCGGCGCCTCAAGCACCAACTCGTCGTGCACCTGCAGCAGGAGGGCCGTGTGCACCTCGCGCCGACGCAACGCCTCGGCGAGCCGGACCATGGCAATCTTGATGAGATCCGCGGCGGACCCCTGCATCGGCGAGTTCATGGCCGTGCGCTCCCCAAAGCTCCTCACCTGGCGATTCCGATCCTGAAGCTCCGGAATGTAGCGGCGGCGGCCCAGGATCGTCTCGGCGTAGCCACGGTCGCGCGCCTGAACCACCGCGTCATCCAAGAACCGCCGCACCCCCGCGAACCGCTCGAAATAGGTGGCGATGAAGTCGCGGGCCTCGTCATGCGTAATCCCGAGCTGCCGGCTCAGGGCGAAGGCCCCTTGCCCGTAGATCGTCGCGAAGTTGATGGTCTTGGCCCGCGCACGCATCTCGGCCGTGACCGCATCGACCGGAACGTCGAAGATGATGGCGGCGGTCTCCCGATGGATGTCGCCGCCGCGCCGGAACGCCGCAATGAAGGCGGCGTCTTCCGAGAGGTGCGCGAGGATTCGCAACTCGATCTGCGAGTAGTCCGCCACCACGAGTTGGTGCCCGGACGCGGCCACGAAACAGCGCCGGATCTCCTCCCCGCGCGGCGTGCGGACCGGGATGTTCTGGAGGTTGGGATCGACGGAGGACAGCCGGCCGGTCGCCGCGCCTGCCTGATTGAACGTCGTGTGGATGCGCCCCGTTTCCGGTGTCACGCGGGTTGGGAGTGCGTCCACGTAGGTCGAACGCAGCTTGGCGAGCTCGCGGTACTCGAGCAGCAGCTTGGGTGTCGAGAAGCCCATGGCTGCCAGCTCCTCGAGTACATCGGCGTCGGTCGACGGACCCGTCTTCGTCTTCTTCAGCACAGGGAGCTGAAGCTTCTCGAACAGGACGTGCCGCAGCTGCGGATTGCTGTTGATGTTGAAGTCGGTTCCCGCGTCGGCATAGATGGCGCGCTCGAGCGCACGCAGCTCTTCCCCGAACTGCCGGGATAGCTCCGCGAGCCTCGCCGTGTCCACGCCCACCCCCTCCCACTCCATGTCCACCAGCACCTCGACCAGCGGTAGCTCGACCTCCCGCACGAGTCCCGCGAGCCCCTGAGCCGCGAGGTCCGGTTCGAACGCGGCGTGCAGGGCGCGGATCGCCCCACCCCATGCCGCGCACAGGGTGGCCGCCTCCTGCGGCGTCACGTCCGCGGGGGCCCGCGCCGACCGGCCTGCACCGACGACCTGCTCGCGGGCAGGCAAGTGATCACCGAGACGCTCCAGGACGAGCGCCTCGAGTGCGTAGCTCCGGCGACCGGGCTCGAGCACGAAGGCGCTGAGCAGCGTGTCCCCCACGACTCCGCGCAGCTCGGCCCCAGCCCGGCGCAGCGGGAGCCAGTCCGCTTTGATCTCGTGCCCGAGCTTGGGCACAGCCGGGTCGGCCAGCAGGTCGCGCACGGGACGCATGGTGGGATCGCGCAGCGACGGGAGATTGCGCGGCGCCTCCGCGCCGAGTTCCGCCGGTTGTCGATGCGCCAAGGGGAGGTACCAGGCGCGGGACGCACCAACGAGCGTCAGTCCGACGAGTTCGGCCGCGCGGTGGTCTCCCTCGGGAACCCAACCGGTGACGGCGAGGGGACCGTCGGACCGCATCGCCGCGACGGCAGCAGCAATGGCGCTGGGGTGTTCGAGCACGACGACGCCCGCCTCCGGGCCGTGCGCCTCGACGGGCCCAGCTGGCTCGCCGTCGGGCTCCGGCACCGCGAGCTGCGGGATGAGTGAATGGAACTCGAGTTCCGTGAACAGCGCGGCCAACGCGTGGCGATCCGGGGTGCGGACCTCGAACGCCGGCAGATTGGCCGCCACGGGGACGTCGCATCGAATCGTCACCAGGTTGCGGGACAGCCGCGCGGCGTCGGCATACGTCACGAGTGCCTCGCGTGCGCGGCGCGTGGGGGCCTCCTCCGCCCGCGCCAGGATCGCGTCCAGATCACCGAACTGCTCAATCAAGACCCGCGCGGTCTTGTCACCGACCCCGCGGACCCCCGGGATGTTGTCGGAGGAGTCGCCCACCAAGGCCAGGTAATCCACGACCCGCTCGGGAGGCACACCCAAACGGTCGGACGCGTTACTGGGATCCACCCACGTCTCGTCGACGGCCGCCGGCCCGCGCCGGCCGGGGTTGAGCAACGACACCTCGTCCGACACGAGCTGATAGAAGTCCTTGTCGCCCGAGACGATGACCGCATGCGCGCCCTGCGCGGCAACACGCCGGGCCAGCGTCCCGATCACATCATCCGCCTCGTATCCGTCGACCGTGATCAGGGGAATGCGGAATCCGTCCAGGAGCTGGGCGATACGGTCGAGGGAGCGATCAAAGGCCTCCTGCAACTCGGGCTCGAGCTTCTCGCGGGTGGCCTTGTACTCGGGGAACACCTCGTGCCGGAACGACGTGCCGGCGTCGTGCACCCACGCGACATACCGCGGCTGTCGGTCACGGAGCAACCGGAGGAGGAAGTTGGCGACACCCCAGACCGCGGACGTGTTCTCGCCCCGACTGGTCGTAAGGGGACGTGCGATCATCGCGAAGAACGCGCGGTAGATCAGCGCGTAGCCGTCGATCAGGTAGACGTGGGGGCGCTCGGGCATCGTCGGAGAACATACTCATGGGAACGCCCCGTCCGGCGGCGCCGGCGGGGCGTTCCACGGGGTGCTGTCGCTGTCAGACGCGGGTCACGTTCCGCGCATGCGCACCGCGATCGCGGGTTTCGACCTCGAATTCGACGTCCTCACCCTCGCGCAGCGTCTTGAACCCCTCCATGTGGATGGACGAGAAGTGGACGAAGACATCGCCGCCTGACTCCGGCGCGATGAACCCATACCCCTTCGAGTCGTTGAACCACTTCACCTTCCCACGCATGTACTCACTCCGTCAGATGGGTCCGCGATATTGTCCCGAACTCGCGCGAGTGTCAAGCAAGCACGGACACCACGGCGGCCGTCACCGGACCGACGAGGAGGTTGTCATCCAGTGGCCCAGACCACCGCTCGACCACCGCGGCCGCCACGCCGGCGACCAGTGCCACCGTCCACGGGGCACCTACCACTGCGGCCATGACGAGCGTCGAGCCCGCGACCGCGGCGGATCCCGGGATGCTCTTTGGCGCCCCCCGACCATACCGTGTGCCCACCATGGCACCCGCCGGATCGCCAAGACCGGCGGCCAGAATGCCGGCAACGGCCCCGGGACTCGGAAACCAGGCACAGACGGCGTATCCCAGCATCAGCCACAGCGCTCCACTCGGGCGGCGGCGCTCAGGTTCTCGGTACACGGGGATCATCCTCGCCATGATCGCCGCGACTCCGGGGACGCGGAGCCGCACGATCTCGAGCACCACCGCGGTCACCGCAAGGTACGCAGTACCCGCGCGGAGAGCCGAGGGGGAGACGAGGGAGAGGAGGGCCACGATGGTCGTCGCCGCATGCAAGGCGCGACGCACCGCGGGACGGCTCACAGGCCATCACCCGCCGGCCATGATCCATACAACCAGCGGTAGAGCGCGGCGTTCCGCACGACGGCACGCACGTACGCCTGGGTTTCCGGGTAGGTGATCAGCTCGACGAACCCGGCGGGATCGGTTGCGCCTCGTCTGCGGCGCCAACGCCGTACCGGGGTTCCTCCAGCGTTGTACGCCGCCAAAGCGGGCGCAACCTCCCCGCCGTAGCTCCGGAGCAGGCCGGCGAGATGTGCGCAGCCCAAGTGGAGATTGGCGTCGGCCAGGGCAAGCATCGGCTCGGCCCAGGGCAGGCGTCCGCGGCGGGCAATCTCCTTAGCCGTTGCAGGCATCAATTGCATGTATCCGATGGCACCCGCCCGCGACCGGGCCGTCGCCAGAAACCAGGATTCCTGGCGGATCAACCCCGCCACCAGGAACGGGTCGAGCTCGAACGCCTGCGCCTCTGCCTCGACGAGCTCCCGGTTGGGCCATGGGAAGACCGCCCGCAAGACCCGGGCATCATTGAGCGTGAGGTCGCGGCTGGCAGCGTAGCCGAGTCGGATGGAGTAATTGGCACGCCCGAGCCCGCCGAGGCCGTCCGCGACATCGAGCAGCGCCTGTGGATCACCCCAGCCCTTGTCGAGGAGGCTCGCGAGCATGACTTCCGCCTCCCGCGAGAACCCGATGGACTGCAACAGCGCGAACTCCTCGAGCCATCGAGCCGCGCGAGGATCCGGGACCCGAGGCGGCGGCAGGGCAATCGTCGGATCCGGTAGGCCCGCGGCCTGGCGGCCGAGCAGGCCGTAGTACCCGAGGGAGTCAGCCATCGCGAGCGCAACGAACGCCTTCGCCGCGCCTTCACGGTCGCCACGCACCTGGCTGATGCGTCCGCCCAGATACCGCGCCTGGTCAGCCGCCAGTCCCGCGTAGGCAACCTCATCCTCCAGGATCGGCGCGGCGGCGACGGAGTCCCCGGCGTTGAGGCGGCGCAGGGCAAACCGCATCCGGGCGCTGGAAGCCATCGCATGGCGCGGCCAGCGCCGCGCCACCTCCCGAAACAGACTGTCACTCCCCGTGGCATCTGCCGCCGCGAACAGCGCAACAGGCGCGGCGGGGTCGTCCGGATTATCCGTCGCGAACTGCCGTAGGGTCGAGATCGCGGTGCGGTCCCCGAGGCGCAGCCGGGCGCGCGCATGCGGCACCCGCCCGGCAGCACCCGCGAGCGCATAGGGTTCGAGTGCCAGCCGCCGTTGGCCACTCGCCTCCAGCCAGCCAGCGACTGCGAGGAGAGTCTCCGGCGTGCTGTCACCAAGCGCGATGGCGCGGAGGCCCCAGGTGGCGGCCCGACGGGTTTCCCGCAGCCCCGCAGCCCCGCGGGCTATGGCGATCGCCGCGGTAGCGGTGGGTGGATCGAGCGTCTCCTGAAACAGCACGAGGGCGCGCCGCACCTCGCCGGTATCTGCGGCCGCCATCGCACCAACACCCAAGCGGACGGCCTCGGCCGTATCACCTCGGGCCAGCGCGAGCTCTGCGGCGTGCCCGGATCGTCCGGCTGCCTCGAGGAGCGTCTCGGCTCCCTGCGGATCTCCCACGAGGAGGCGGAGCCGCGCGCGCGCCTGAAGGGCAAGGGACCAAGCCTGTGGCGGCGCAGCCGCCAGCAGGCTTTCCGCCAGGACCGGGTCCGTGGCGAGCTCCGCTTGACGGAGGCTCAACCACCCAGCAACGGCGGGGAGCCTGCCACGGGCCCGCGCGTAGGCGGCCGCCGCAGCATCCCGTTGTCCCGCCTCCTGGAACATGGCCCCCGCCCGTGCGTCGAGGCTCCCGCGTTCCCGATCGGCCCGCATGGCGGCGGCGGCCTCGAAGGCATGGGCCGCCGGCGCCCACCGCTGGCTCGCCGCCGCGATCGCGCCGGCCAGTTCCATTCGCAGTGCGGCTTCGAGCCGGTCGCCGTACCGGGCGAGGAGCTCGGCAGCGCGCCCCGGGTCATCGAGCGCAAGCGCTCCGCGAATCGCGACCGGAACGGAAAGCGAATCCGCCAGCGAGTCGGCGAGGCCGGTGGCGACATGCCACGGGCCGAGCAGCCTGGTTCGGTGCTGCTCACCGATCTGCGCGACGAGCTGTGCCGCGGAGCCGAGTCCGAGCGTGACGGCAACGAGGAGGGTGCTGCGGACGCGCGGGAACATCCGTCTCAGCCGCGACTCCGCAGCATGTTCAGCACACGTTGAAACTCGGAGCGGGACGACGGTGTGAGTCGGAACCGGCCGAAGCCGGTATCGTCCACAAAGTCGAGGATGAGGCGTTCACCGAGGTAGGTCCAGCGGATGATCCGGGCAGGCCCCTGGAGGTCCGAGCTGGAATCAAAGATCTCGTCGGGCTCCCCCAAACCGATGAACACCTCACCTCGCTCGGTGATCCACCCCGGCTGGCCGGCTTCCCGAAAGCGTTCATTGGCCTCCTGGACCCGTCGGAAGTACAGCTCCAAGCTCTCGTTCTGGGGCGTGAGCGGATTGGGATCCGTTGCCCGCCAGAACGCCCGCCACAACTCGGATCGCTCACTGGGATCGGCCGCGCGCATTTCGGCGATGGCTCGATCCTGGCCAAAGAAGCGGAGGAGCGCGAGGATCTCATCGAAGTTCGTGATGGCCCATTGCTCCGAGAAACTGACGAGCGCCCGGAGCGAGGTCGAATCCGCGAGCCCGGTTACCCGTGCTTCCGCGCGGATCTCGCCGACCGGGAGCTCCTCGGGGAGGAACTCGAACAACGCCCAGGCCAGCGCGCCGTCCCCGGTGAGCGGGACCTCGCGGGCGAGCACGGAATCACCCAACGGTCCGAACAACGTGGCGTGGGCCATCCCACCCGGTGCGGCACCATAGGCCTCAAGGTAGAGCCGCAGCGTGTCCAGCCCGAACGGCACGGTCGCCCTCGGGTTCAGCAAGAGTGGCGGCGCCTCGTCGGCCGTCACTCGTCCCTCGCTCTGGTAGACGGGAACCAACCCGGACATCCCCGGTCGCTCCAGCCGTGGGACCGTCACCACCTGCTCGATGCGCCCAATCGTCCCCGTCTGCGCATCCCGCACGGACACGATCGCGTCGTAGGTGCCCGGAGCGACGCGAACCAGTTGCTGGAAGATGATGCTCTCGTCCGAACGACGGGCCTCCTCGCGCGTTCCCAAGAGGACCCGCTCCTCGGAGCCGGACCGGGCAATCACCCGGCCATCGCGACGGAGCGTGAATTCAGGGGTGTAGCTGGCCTCGAAGCCGTCGGGGGTACGTCGGAAGGACAGGGAGCCGTTGGCAAGTGACAGGGCGAACACCACGAGCGTCGTGTCCGGGGTTCCCGTCGCCAGATAGCGGAGGCCCCCCACGTAGGGGAGCGGGGGACCGCTCGCCAGAAACCCCATCCTGCGGTAGAGGCCCGTAGGGTCGAAGAGGGCGGGCACCACGACCGACGGGTCGGGCTCCGGCTCGCTGCCGACGCGCTGCCACTGGCAGGCGCTCGTGACCAGCAACACCACCAAAGCAGCGGGCGCCAACCGGAGACCGCACGGACTGTCCATAGACCTAACTAATGCCGCGCCTTGCCGTACTTCAAGTACGGCCTTTACCTTCCCCGACTACTATGGGTGCTGAAAACCTCTCCGGCCGGACCATTGCGTCCTATCGCCTCCTTGAGCGCATCGGGGAAGGCGGCACCGCCACCGTGTATCGCGCCGAGCATGCCGAGCGCGGTACCTGCGCCGTCAAGATCCTGCGGGAACGGATGCGGGCGGACAAGATTGCGGTCAAGCGGTTCCTCCGCGAGGCCGACTACGGTGCGCGTGTCTGTCACGAGAACGTCGTGACTACCTACGATTTCGGGGAAGAAGACGGGTTGTTCTACCTCGCCCTCGAATGGGCAGAGGGCGAACCGCTCGCCGACTACGCCGAGCGTGCGGGGAGCCTCGAGCCGTCGCTCGTGGCCCACATCATGGCGCAACTCGCGGGAGCCATCGCGGTCGCTCATGAGGCGGGCATTGTCCACCGCGACCTGAAACCCGAGAACATCATGTTCGATCCCAAGGCGCGGGTGGCGAAGCTGCTCGATTTCGGGATCGCGCGGGACCAGCAGGAAGATCCGTCGGAGCGCCTCACCCGGAGTGGCTTCTTCGTGGGCAGCCTCAACTACGTCGCCCCCGAGGCACTCTCCGGCGCGCTCGTTGGAGAGTCGGCCGACACCTACAGTCTGGCCACGATCGCCTACTACCTGCTGACCACCGAGCATCCCTACGGTGGCCGGTCGCCACGGGAGATCTTCCAACAGCTGCTGACGCAGCCGCCCCAGCCGATCCGCGAAACGACCGTTGGAAGCCGCCTGTCCCCCGCGATCGCGGCCACCATCATGCGCAGCCTGTCGCGCGAACCGGCGGAGCGACATCCCTCGATCCGGGCGTTCGCCGACGACCTGCAGCAGGCTGCCGCTGCTGGTCCGGGCGCCCTCTCGGTGTCCCAGGCACCCGCCGCCGGGTCATCGGGTTCTGGTTTCCTGGGGAGCATCAAGTCGCTGTTCGGGCGAAAGCGGGAGGAATGAGCGCGGAGGACCACGCCGCACTCGTGGCGTTGCTCCACGCGCACTCGTTCCGACGCGGGCACTTCACCCTCGCCTCCGGGCGACCCTCTTCGTACTACGTCGACGCCCGCCCAACCACGATGTCCGCCAATGGTCTGAGCGTGATTGGGCGGCTCGGCTTGCAGGCGATACGTGACGCCGGCTGGGCCCCGGCGCTCGTGGGTGGTCTCACGCTCGGAGCCGACCCCGTTGCCTATGCGATTGCCGCGGCCAGTGTTCGCGAGCCCCCCGTGATCGACGGGTTCACCGTTCGCAAAGAGGTCAAGGACCACGGGACTGCGCGCCGCATCGAGGGCCCGTTTCGCGCCGGTGTCTCGGTCGTCGTGGTCGAGGACGTGATCACGACGGGCGGATCCGCCCTTCGGGCCATCGAGGCCGTGCACGGCGCCGGAGGGCAGGTCCTCGGGGTGCTCGCGGTCGTGGACCGAGAAGAAGGCGGGCACGAGACGCTGACGGCGGCGGGCTATCCCGTCGTCGCGCTCGTCCGCCTCGCCGAACTCACCGACTGAGCCGCCGGTCCCCGCCCGCGCGGTCCCACACACCGTGTCCGGATACCGTCTGCCCCTGGGTTTCGAGGGGGTGAAAGGCGTGTAGAACCGCCCGGAACGGGGCGATCAGCTCGGCGTGAAACTGCTCCAGCGCGAGCTCGAACGTCACTCGCCGCCGGAACTCACTGGCGGAGAGACCGGTGAGGGTACGGAGGTGGCGGCCAAAACTCTGCGGGGACGAGTACTCCAGGCGATACACCACGTCCGCGATGGACAGGCCGCGGGCTTCGAGCATGGCGGCCACGTAGACGAGGCGCACCCGGGCGAGGTAGCGCTTGGGCGACGGCAGACTCGCGCGGAAGAACCGGGAGACGAACGTGGACGGGGCGAGGCGGAAGTGTCGGCACAGTCCCCGGACCGTGGCCACGCTCGGTGCCAGACGGACCACGGTCTCGAAGCACAGCCGGCAATCGTCCGGAGCGCCGCGCAGGTCCGGCACGATCCTCCCGAGGATCCGCGCCGACGCCGGGGAGGCGGGATGCGTGAGTTGCTCGCGGAGATGCACCCACCCATCGCGCTGACTGAGGTCCACCATCGTCCGGACGCCTGACGCCCCGAGCTCCAGCAGCCGCTCCGACGCCCGGGCATCGTGCCGCGAGACGACAGCCACCGTGCGGACGGTGGGGAACGCACGCACGAGTGTCGCGACGGTGGGCACGTGCTCGCGCTGGACGTAGCTGGCCGACAACAGCACGGCGTCAACCGGACGTTCACGGACGGCACGGATGGCGTCGGGGATGGTATCGGTGTGGATCGTCGTGAATTGCCCGCTGGCAGCGGCGTCGAGCCTCGGCCGCTCATGGGGATCGAGGACGGTGGCGACCATTGGCGAGACCCGCGCGACGTGCATGGACAACTCCGGCGACGTTCGCGAGCACAATCGCGATCATGGCTCAACGCCGAGTCAACCACGCGCTCGTCACACCCAACGGGGCGGTCACGCTGTCGCGGCCCGGACCATTCGAGCGCGTGCCGGTGCCCGCGGTGGCCAGGGCTGGCTATCTTGCGGGTGGAAGCGGGTGGTGGGGCGGATGGTCGCGGTTGGCGCTTCGGTACCAATCGAGGAAAGTCCGAGCTCCACAGGGCAGACTGCCAGGTAACGCCTGGGCGCCGGAAGGCGACGGACAGGGCCACAGAAAACACACCGCCTGCCTCGGCAGGTAAGGGTGAAAAGGTGGGGTAAGAGCCCACCGCACGCCTGGCAACAGCGCGTGGCACGGTAACCCCCAGTCGGAGCAAGGCCAAATAGGCGGCGATGGTCCGGCCCGGACCGCCTGAGCCGCGGGTAGGCTGCTAGAGGTGTCGGGTGACCGACATCCCAGAGAGATGACCGTCGGCCCGGCAACGGGCCACAGAACTCGGCTTACAGCCCCGCCACGCCCGCTTCCTGTCCGCCGAACTCTCCACCCGAACGGGGCCGGATGCGCCACGCTAGTTGCATCGCGATTCTCGCCCTGACGGCGTGCGGCCATACGGCAACCGTGCCGGCCCCTGCGGTCCCTCAGGCCGCGCGCATCCAAGCGGGGGCGACACGGTACGTGATCGTGGAGCACCAACACGTGGCGCAGGAGTTCCGGGGCCAACCCATCGTCACCGACGCGACGATACGTGTGATCGTGACCGTGGTCGTGGATTCTGCCGCTTCGGGATTCGTGGTCGAGGCCGTCGTCGATTCCGCGGCGGTGGTGGGAGACGCCGGCTTCTCGCCCGAGGTGGTGCCGGCCGCCATCGGCGCCCGCTTCCTGGCACGGCTCTCGGCTGGCGGGAGCGTGATGGAGTTGACTCCACCCGCGAGCAGCAGCCCGTTGCTCGAACAGCTCGCACTGGACATGTATGACGTCGTGCCCCGTCTCCCGTCCGACGGAGCCCTACCCGGTGCCGGCTGGAACGAAACGACCACCGTTGGCGGCCGGAGCGCGGGAATCCCGATCACGTTGGAGAGACGGGCGACCAATGGGGCCGACTCGTGGATCGTCGGCGCCGGTGAGCGCACACTCCCCGTCACGACGGTGACCGACTACTCGCTCACCGGCGAGGGGGAGCGGTCGGGCCAGTGGCTCACCATAACTGGAACCGGGAGAAGTCATCACTACCGCCTCCTCACGGCGGCAGGCGTGGTTGCCCACGGAATTCGGAGCGACACGCTGCGCGTGGAAATCGAGTTGCCGGGGTCCGGCCTGCTGATCCCACTCACCCAGATTCGTACCGACACTGTACGCCGAGTGATCCGATGACCCGTTTCCTGCTGCTTCTCGCCTTCCTGGGCGTTGCCATCGGCGCCGGACCCGCAGCGGCTCAATACCGTGGTCCGCGCTCAGCAGATCATCTGTTCGCGGCATCCCTCTGGGGGGCACGTGCACTCTGGCAGAATCCCGCGGCACTCGGGGCCGTGGACGAAGCCTCGATCATGTTGGAGGGGCTCGTCGAGCGCGATACCGTGGGCGACTATCCACTTTCACAATACACGATTGGCTTCAACAGCCGCGGCTTCAGCCTCGGATTTCGGAGAGACTTCTTTCGTGTCCTCGTCGGGCCGGCTGACAGCCTCATCTCCTACGGAGGCAACACCTGGCGGGTGGGGTTCGGACGCGGGCTCGGCACCCTCGGCATTGGGGCGGCCGTGAGCATCTACAGCGGCCCCAAGACAACCCAGGATGTCGATCTTGGCCTCCGCTACCAGATCGGGCCAGGCCTGGCGCTCTCGGTGGGGGTCGAGCACATCGGCCAGCCGACCGTCCGGGATTCGTCGCTCCGGTTCGGCAGCGGCGTGGGCGTCTCGTGGACCACGCTGAACGGCATCCTGGGCCTCGACGCGGAGGTCCAGGGACACGACAAAGAGGCTGACGGGGGAATCCTGATGGGATATCGGGGTGGTCTGCGGCTGCGGACTCCCGGGACGATTCCCTTGGCACTTACCGGCGTCCTCGAGCTGAACAGCAGCTTCGACATCCGCCGGCTTCTCATCGGGTTTGCGGTCGGTGGCGAGTACCTGGCAAGCCTCGTCGGCGGCGGACAGGTGAACGGCACCAATCGGCTGGAGACCATCAGCCTACTGGGCCAAGCCAGCCGGCGCTTCCGCTGACGGGCCTGCTCGAGCCTAGTCTACGAGGCGCAGCGGCATCACCAGACAGAGATACGACGCCGGGTCGTCCCACCCAGCCGGTTCCAAGGTGGCGGCACGCTCCGGAGCCTTCATCGTGATCCGCACCTCGTCGGTCGGGATGAACTTCAGAATCTCGAGCAGGTAATTGGCATTGAAGCCGATCTCGAGGGGTTCACCGTCGTAGCTCGCGGCC
>JAOUDR010000437.1 GCA_029859185.1 Gemmatimonadota bacterium | reverse complement strand
GGGGTTGCGGACGAGGATGGTGACCGGCACGTGGTCCCCCGGCACGAGCGTGTCCGCCGCGGGCACCAACTCGACCTCGAGAACCGAGAGCGGGTTGAGGAACAACTGGAGACCAGAGGGTCCGTCGCAGCCGAGCAGTGGGAGTAGAACAGCCAAGACCGACACGCATGGATGCGGGCGCACGGTACACCTCCTTCTGACACGACCTTCCGATGTTCAAAATACCCGCACCCGACTGCCATGGTCACGGGTCCCGTGCGCCAGCCGGATCTGAAGCGCCGGCACCGGCGAAACCAATTGGCGGGCTGGGGCGTCTGACGTTGAGAGGCGGGACTGGCCCCTCCTCCCAACCAGGCCGGCGTTCCATGCTATCGATGACTCGACCGCGTTTGTTCCGAGCTCTCCCCGCGCTGCTCGTTGCGTCTCTGGGGTACGGGTGCGGCTCGCCAACCCTGGACCGGGGGTGGGAGGCCGTGGTGGACACCGTCGGCGATACCGTGATTGTCCGGACCCTGGCAGGCTCGGTCTGGTCGGACACGGCCACGCTCGTACCCGAGTTGTCGATCGGCGTATTGGAGGGGGCCGAGGAGGAGATGTTCGGCGAAGTCGGCGCGATCGCCGCGTCGCCCGACGGCGAGATCTACGTGCTGGACGAGCACGTGCAGCAGATCCGTCGCTTCGGCCCGGACGGCACCTTCCTGGGGTCGATCGGGCGGGAGGGTGGCGGACCGGGCGAGCTGCGGCAGGCCGAGGCCATGGCGCTCACGCCGGACGGCCGCCTCCTGGTCCGGGACCCGGGGAACGCGCGGATCAGCGTCTTCGCCAGGGACGGCGCGAGTCTCACGAGTTGGCGACTGCCCAGTGGCGGGAACTTCCACACGAGCTCCCCCCTGTTCGTGGACACCGCCGGAAACACGTATACCCCGATCCTCCTCGCCGTTGACGTGGACGTCACCGAGTGGAAGATGGGCCTGGCCCGCTTCGGTCCCGATGGCACGCACACGGACACCCTGCCCGCCCCGACGTGGAGCGAATTCAAGCCTCTGCAACTCGTCGCGAGACGTGAGCAGAGCACCAGCACGACGAACGTCCCGTTCGGCCCGCGGACCGCGTCGACCTTCAGTCCGCTGGGCTACTTCGTGGGAGGGCTCAGCACCGACTACCGGATCGACCTCTACCGGCCCGGTGCTCGCGTCCTGCGGATCGAGCGGATGTGGACCCCGGTGCGGGTGCTGGACGAGGAGAAGGCCGAACAGGAGCACCGCATCATCGAGAACTTCAAGCGGGAATTCGGCAGCTGGCACTGGAACGGGCCGCCCATCCCGGATACGAAGCCCCCGTTCCGCGACGTGATCGTCGGGCAGGATGGTCGGATCTGGGTGCAGCTCTCGCAGCCAGGCTACCCCTACCGCAGCGAGGCCGAGGCACAGGAGGAGGAGCGGATCTCCAACCGTCCGCAGCTACGGTATCGGGAGCATGCGGTGTTCGACGTGTTCGAACCCGATGGTACCTACCTCGGGGCCGTCCGGGCGCCCGACGAGTTTCGCACAAGCCCCGAGCCGGTCCTCCGCGGGGACTACGTCTGGGTGGTCACGCGGGATGACCTGGATGTGCCGCGCGTCGTGCGGTACCGCATCGCGATACCGCAGACACCATAGACCGGCCGCTCAACTCGACTCACGCTGACGGACCCCAGGATCGGCCGCGCTGGGCCCGGTTCTGGTTCTCCGCCACAACACGCCGCCGATCAGGAGCGTCGCCAGCCCGGCGACGGTCGCCACCGAACCCATCCCGCCGGGGCGCCAGAGCTGGGCACGCAGCTCGCGCGTCCCCCGCACCTCGAACTCGGCTTCCTCCAGCCGCTGCCGGAACGCCGACTCTTCTCCCAGCGACCACCCCTCCCGCTGCTCCCACTCCTGCCGCAGCTCCGCCGCCGCGCGCTCGAACCGGCCCAACGACCGTTGAGCCGCTCCCGTCGCGAACGCCGCCACGACGAGGAGGGCCACCCCGGTTCCCACGAGGATCTCGTGAATGACGACGCGCCGCATCCTCGGTCCTTGATCAGAACGCGCCGAACCGCTCCCGGGCCCCAGACAAGTCCACCATCTTGATGCCATCGACGTACTCGGTCAGGGGCGCCGTCTCGAGGTTGGTGAGCTTGCGGACATCGGCGGAGATCCTGAGCGCCGCTTCGTGGATGGCGCGCGCCGACGCTCGTTGCTCCGCGGTGAGATGGTCGTCCATCTCCGCCAGAATCTGGCTTTCCCCCACGATGGTTCCCAGCGCGTTGTTGAGCTGGTGTCTGATCGTGAGCGCCAGTTGGCCGATGATCGCCAGCCGCGCCTCCTCGACGGCGGTCTGGTAGCGATCGTGCAACTCCTGCGACAGCCAGCCCACGCTGATCGCGATCACCCCGTACGCGACGTAGATGGGAATCGTGATGCGCGGATCGTAGGCCTCCGTGGTAAGCGCCACCACCGCGGTCCCACCCAGAAACAGCGCCGTTCCGGCAAGCAAACCCACCAAAGCCCCGCGCAGTCCAAAGTGCAGTGAGAGCAGAAACGCGGGGACCAGCGTGACGAGCCAGATCAGCTCGTCGTACAGGCCGGGGTCACGCGGGAGAGCCACCACCGCCACCACGGGAATCAGGTAGGCCGCGATGGTGTAGACCCAGAAGCGGCCGGGGAGCGGCGGGAGGTGCGCAACGTGCTGGAGACGCAACGCGTCTCCCAGCTTGGGAAGCCCGGTCGTGGCCATACAGGAACATCCCTCCGCGGCTCCCGGGGGGCAATCCCCCGCTACGCGCCCACCTCACGCTACCGCGGCGAGCCGGTCATCCCACCTGGAACAGCTCCACACCCCGCTCGTAGCGCCGCTCGATCCGACGGCGTAGCCCGGCATGGTCGGCCCGTTGCAGCATGGCATCGCGGGCCAACAGGTCCCGCGCGGTCCGCTGCGCGATGCGCACCAGGTCGCCGTCAGTCTCCAGGTTCGTGTAGCGGAGCGCGATCCCCCCCGATTGCCGCGCGCCCGCCAGTTCCCCCATGCCGCGTTCCTTGAGGTCCAGCTCGGCAATCACGAATCCGTCTCCCGTCGCGGCGAACGCCCGCAGCCGTTCGGCGGCGCCGACCGCGTCGGTCAGCAGGATGCAGTGGCTCTCGTCCGCGCCGCGCCCAACGCGGCCGCGGAGCTGATGGAGTTGCGCCAGTCCAAATCGTTCCGGGTGCTCGACCACCATCACGGTCGCGTTGGGGACGTCGATCCCGACCTCGATGACCGTGGTCGCGACCAGGACCCCGACTTCCCGGTCCCGG
>JAOUDR010000436.1 GCA_029859185.1 Gemmatimonadota bacterium | reverse complement strand
TCCGACATCAGCGTGGGTTCATCGCGTTGGCTGGCCAGGCAAGCGTCGAAGGCATCGTCCCTGCCCCAGCCCGGCTTTCGGAGCAGATCGACCCTTCCAGAGGAGAATCGTGCAACTGCGGTTCGCGAAGCCCCGCGCGAGCGCGGCAATCCCCGCTGCGGTTGTCGCCATCTGCCTCATTGTGCTGGGGGCGCTCGCGGTGAGGGCTCGACTCGCCGCCCCGGAGCATCCACCGGCCTGGCGCCGCTCGAGCGACGGGAGCAGGACGGTATACGTCGACTTTCACCCCAGGCACACCCGGGAGGGATGGCATGGCGAGCCTCCCGTCGCCTTCTTCAAACCGGTCGACCGTAAGCCGTCGATCGCGCTGACGTTTGATTGTGGGTGGGTCGAGGAAGCCAACGGGATGAAGATCCTCGACTTCTTGAAGGCGCGCTCGCTCCGCGCGACATTCTTCATTTCCGGACCCTTCGTGTTCCACGACTATCGGAAGGGGGCGGCGGGCGGCCTCAACCAGGCGAACCTCCGGATGATTCGCCGGATGATCGAGGACGGGCACGAGTTCGGCAGCCACAGCCAGACGCATCCTCACAACTCCGTGTGGATCGACTGGGAACGGGAGAACGACGAGCTGCGCCGAGCCTGGGAGGCTGCGACGCGCGAGGCGTTCGGCGAGACCCCGCCAGGCAACGCGCGAATGCTCCCCTTCTGGCGGGCTCCGTTCGGCGAATACGATGACCGGTCACTCCGGATGGCGTCGCGCGCAGGGTTTCCGCTCCACGTCGGCTGGACGGTCGACGTGCACGACGGCCTGGGATTGCCGCGGTGCGGAGACGCGGCCTCACACGTGCGCTGTATCGACGCGAAGCGGATGACCGATCGGGTGGTCGACCACGTGGACTCCACAGGCGCGCGTTTCGAGGGCCTGGTCGTGCTGGCGCACCTCCAGAACGCTTATGACTGGACTGGTACGCCGGACGGGCTTGCCCGCCTGGTGGATGTGCTCTCCGAAAGGGGAGTCGCCCTCCGTCCATTGTCCGCAATCTTCAATTGGGATCTGGCGCCCGACGTGCGACGGCTGAGCCCCGCCAGCGCTCCGTAGGCGCCTCGGAGGCAGGGGCTGCAACGTCTCACTGCACGCCTCGATGCTCTGCTGAAACCGCAGGTTGATGAGCCCTGACGGGCATGCGGCTTGCGTCTAAGTTACCTCACGATCCTCTACGCGGCCCCCCCGCCAAGGGCGTGGCCCCTCGGCCTCCTTCCTCACTGCGGGAGCGTCAGCATCGTCCGACCTCACCACTGGGCCTCGGGGCCCCCACTCCTGCCGGATGTCGGGGTCATCGGCCTGGTTCCCGATCAGTGGAGCCCGCTGTGGCAGCCGCGCCACCATGTGTTGCGCCGGCTGGCGGCGTTTTTCAATGTGGTTTGGGTGAATCCGGCCCCCGACTGGCCTCACCTGGTCCGTACGCGCCGCTCGCCGGCGCAGGAACCGGCCGAGGAGGGCTGGTCGGTCGACGATGCTCCCGCCTGGCTGCCCACCATTCACCGCCCCGCCAAGCTTAGAACTCTGCTGCGCACCACCCGCATCGGGCGGGCCCGACAGCGGCTCCTGAAGCAGGGAGCGCGACACACCGTGCTGTACCTCTGGCGACCCGGTTTCGCCGACGCACTCGAGACGCCGCACGACTTCAGCGTCTACCACATCGACGACGACTACGCCTTCGACGAGACCCGCGTGGGCCTGACGCCACTCGAGGCCGCGACCATCGGCCGCGTGAACCAGGTGATCATCCACTCGCCCCGGCTGATGGAGCTCAAGGGAGGACTCAACCCGCGCACCGCGTTCGTGCCGAACGGCGTGGACTACGACGCGTACTCGGCACCGGCCCCGGAGCCGGCCGACCTGGCGGCGATTCCCCGCCCCCGCATCGGCTATGCCGGCTGGATCAAGCCGCAGCTCGACTGGGCGCTGCTCGATGGCGTCGCCACCCGGTGCCCGGAGATGTCCCTGATTTTCGTCGGACAGAACAAGCCGCTCGAACTGCTCATGGCGGACCCATCGTACCGCGTGCTGACCCATCGGCCCAACGTGTTCTTCCTCGGCGTGAAGACGACGGACGAACTCGCCGCGTATCCGCAGCACTTCGACGTGTGCATCATGCCGTACCGGATCGACCCATACACCGACTGCATCTACCCGCTGAAGCTCCACGAATACCTGGCGTCTGGCCGGCCGGTGGCGGGGACCCCCATCCGTTCATTGGAAGACTTCTCGGGAACCGTCACGCTGGCCCGCACCCCCGACGAGTGGTGCGCGGCCCTGCGCCAGTCGCTCGCTCCCCTGGCGAATACCGAATCCGAGCGGAGGCGCCGGCAACAAGTCGCACGGGAGCACGAGTGGTGGAAGCTGACGGGAAGGATCGCCGACCTGATCGCAAAGGGGATGGAGCATCCGGAGGCCGGGCGGATCCGCGCCTGGGTCGCGGATCGCACCAGCCCGTAATGTCAGAACAGGTGCGCACCCGATCCCACGTATCAGACCACGCCGCGGCGCCACGGATTGCAGCGCTGGGACAGCGGGAGCGGCGGGTCTGGCGGCTCCGCCTCGAGCAGCGGTTCGCTCCCCATCTCCCGCGCCGCCGCTTCCGCCGCGGCCTCGGGCATCATGCCGGCACTCACGAACTCGCCCATGCGAGCCAGGCGCGCCATGGTGGCGGTCCAGGTCAGATCGTCCAGCACCGCTTCCCGCCACAGCAGGGTGGTCACCAGCATGAGCTTTGCCCGGCGGGGAGGAGACAACGGAAAGGCGAGCCCCCTCGACGGCGCCGGCAGCGCATTGGCGAGCAGCACGGCCTGGCTGGGCGTCAACTGTCCGGGGGGACGGCCGAAGTAATGCTCGCTCGCCGCGGCTACGCCCCACACGCCGTCACCCCACTCGACGAGATTCAGGTACAGCTCCAGCTGCCGCTCCTTGGAGAGCGCGTGGGACAGCTGGTAGGCCAGCAGGTACTCGCGCATCTTCCGGCGGGGCGTCCGGTCCGGCGTGAGAAAGAGATTGCGCGCGAGCTGCTGGGCGATGCCGCTCCCCCCGCGGGACAGGTCGCCGCGGATGACCCGGTTCGCCATCTCGCGCTGGTTGGTCCAGTCCAGCGAGCCGTGGGTGAAGAAGCGTACGTTCTCGGCGGCGAGCACGGCGCAGGCCAGCGCGGAAGGCAGCGAATCGAGGGGCACCCAGCGGCGGCTTCGCGCTGGAGCACCTTCACTGGCGCGACGCAACATGAATGCCGTGGTTTCCGGCACGGAGTCCCGCAGTGCCGCCACCCTGCTTC
>JAOUDR010000435.1 GCA_029859185.1 Gemmatimonadota bacterium | reverse complement strand
GAACTGGGAAGGAACGCAGCGCACAAGGTCTCCGTGGTTCCAGGCCGCGATGTCCCGCCGGGCGAGCGCTTCCCGCTGCACTCGTCCGGCTCGCTCGATCAGCCCGGGCACACCGCTCGTTACCTGGCCACCCGGATCTTCGACAAGCGGCACTACCCGGGCGACCACACATCCGGCATCAACGAACACGGCGTGGCGGTGGCCAACAACATGGCCATGATGCGCGACGTTCCTGAAGCGCGGATGTACGAGGTGATTCCCGGCGGCATCATCTGGACCGAGTTCCTCCAGCTCGTGCTGGAGCGTGCCACGTCCGCCCGCCAGGGCGCCGCGCTGGTGGAGGAGCTCGCGGGCCGCCACGGCCTGAGCTGCGATTCGGGGACGATGATCGCCATCGCGGATCCGGACGAGGCCTGGTGGGTGGAGCTCGCGAGGGACGGCCTGTGGGCCGCCGAGCGGGTTGGCGACGAGGAGGTGTCGGTGCGGGCCAACTGTTACCGGATCGGGGCGCGCCGGGACGACGACGCCGGATCAGCGAAATCCGCTCCGGGCCTCGCAGCGCATGCCGCGTCGAGGGGATGGCCGAGCGACAGCCCACTGCGCTTCGCCGACACGGTCGGCGACCCGGCCAACCAGTCCGACCGCTACAACCTGGACCGGCACGAGGTGCTCGAGGAAAGGTTGCGCGGGCGGAAGAAGGTCGGCGTGCCGGATCTCGTGGAGCTGCTCCGCGAGGTGTTCGAGGGCACCCCGCTCCAGCGGGCGAGACCCGACGGCTCCCCGTTCCGCACCGGGGTCCGCACGGTGGCGCGGATGAACACGGAGGTGTGCACCATCCTCGAGCCGCGGCGCGGCATGCCGCCGGAGGTGGCTCACCGGATGTGGTGCTGCATGTCCACGTCGCTCACCGGCACGTTCGTGCCCTTCCACCTGGGGATCACGAGCGTGGAGCCCCACTATGCGACGGCGGGCGGCCGTTACGATCCCGGGTCGGCCTACTGGCTGTTCACGGAGCTGGCGAAGCTGGTCGACTGCCGGTACCGCGCGTGCGCGGAGGTCGTCCTGAGCCGGTGGGCCTCGTTCGAGAAGGAGACCCTGCCGGCCCTGGCCGCCGTCGAGAATCGCCTCGCCGGCGCCGGCCTGACCGAGGCGGTCGAGGCCCTCACGGCGTTCGACGAGCAGCGCGCGGCCGAGGCGATCCGGGTTCTCCAGGAGCTGCTGGTCGAGGTGAAGACGCGGGCGTTCTTCGAGGATTTCTAACGGCAACTCTGCCACTCACGCGAGTACACCCATGCCCACATTCCGTCAACGTGTCGTCACCGCGATGGGGAACATCAGCCCGCTGGTGATCCTCTTTTTCGTGTGCGTCCTGTGCTCCCTCCTGACCTTCGTGATTCCCGGCGGAGAGTTCGACCGCACGACGGTCGAGATCATGGGGCACCTCCGGTCGATCGTGGTGCCGGGCTCGTTCCACCACGTGCCCAGCGTGCCGCAGGGATTCCAGGAGCTGTGGACCGTGTTCATGCGGGGCGCCGTCGAAGCGGCGGACCGCTCGTTCGTGATCCTGCTGTCGGCGGGCGCCATGACCGCGGTCATCGCCACCGGCGCCATCGATGCGGGGATCCATGTGATCGTGCGGCGGACGCGCTCTTTCGGCATCGCCTTCATCCCGATCATCGTGTTCGCGCTCGGCGCGTGCGGGGCCACCTTCGGGATGTACGAGGAGGCGATCCCGTTCATCCTCGTCATCACGCCGCTGATGCTGACGATGGGGTTCGACTCGATGTCGGCAGTCTTCGTCATGTACTGGAGCATCGCCGTCGGCTTCGCGTGCGGCATCACCAACCCCTACACGGTCACCCTCGGCCAGGCCTTGGCGGGGGTCCCGCTCTACTCCGGCTCCGGATATCGCGTCTTCTGCTTCTTCGTGATGATGAGCATCACCAGCGTCGTCATCATGCGCTATGCCACCCGGGTGCATCGTGACCCGGCGCGATCGCTCTCGGCGGAGGAGGATGTCGCGAATCGCGTGCGGCTTCGCGCCTCGCCCGAGGCATCGACCGCGGCCCCGATGACGCGCCGCCGCGTGCTCGGCCTGCTGGCCCTGCTGGCCGGCTTCGTGATCCTCATGATCGGCCTGCTGCGCTACGACTGGGGCTTCATGGAGATCGGGAGCCTGTTCTTGTGGATGGGGATCGTCGTGCCCGTGGCGGGCGGCCTTTCGGTCAAGGAAATGATCGAGAAGAACATCGAGGGGATGAAGAGCGTGATGATCGCGGTGATCATGATGAGCGCCGCGCAGATCATCTACTTCATCCTCCACGACGCGCGCATCCTGGACACCATCCTGAACTTCTTCGCGGGCTACCTGACGCGCGTGCCGGCGGTCGTGGTGGCCTTCGTGATGTTCGGAACGAGCGCGTTCATGGCGGCGCTTCTCGGCAGCGCGTCCGGCACCGCTGCGACCGTCATGCCGATCCTCGCGCCGCTGGCCGATGTGCTCCATTTCTCGAAACAGATCGTCGTGCTGGCCTTCCAGATGGCCAGCGGGGCCTTCAACTTCTGGATGCCCTGGGACGGAATCGCCTTCGCCATCTGCTCGATGGCCGGCGTGAACTTCTTCAAGTACATCAAGGCCTCGGCGAAATTCGCGGTGCTCATCTACGTCCCCACCGCGCTCCTGCTTCTCGCACTGGCCGTGACGCTCGACTACCAGTAAGTGCGGGTGGCTCCAAGAGCCAATCGGCCGCTCTTCGGATCCCACCGCGGGTCCGATTCCCCCCTCGCCGCCTGTCTCCCATAGCCCCCGGGTATCGGACGTACCGAAGACGCAGCCGGTATTTCCCATGCTCTTCTTCACTCTCCTTCCGCAGCCGGTGTGCCGATAACCCGACCGCTGATCCCTCCAGCTCCGTGGATTCCGACGCGAGTGCCGTTGCAGGCTTCGACGCGGCACTGCGCGCGAGGACTCATATGCCGCCCGCTTCTGCGGCGACATTCGAACGTGAAACGCTCGGCCGCGACCGAGCTTCCCTACGCAAGTCCGTTGCCAGCCGACTCGTGTACTCGCTCGGCAAAGATCCCGCCACGGCGACGTCGCGCGACTGGTTTCACGCCACGGCGCTCGCCGTTCGCGATCGGCTGATCGAGCGGTGGATGGACACCACGCGCAGCGACGAGCAGCGCCAACCGAAGCGCGTCTACTACCTGTCGATGGAATTCCTCACGGGACGGCTCCTGTCGAACAGCCTGCTGAACATCGGCCTGGACGAGGAACTCCGGGCGGCGTTGGCCGATCTCGAGGTGGAGCTCGATGATCTCCGGGCGGTCGAAC
>JAOUDR010000434.1 GCA_029859185.1 Gemmatimonadota bacterium | reverse complement strand
TTGCCCAAATTCACCTTGAGGCCGGAGGTCGAGCCGCTCGGCACCTTCATCAGGGCGGAACTGCTCCCGCTGGTGAAGGTGACCGGTGCCTTCAGGGTCACCCGGGCGGAATCCACGAGCAGGCGAAGCTGATTGTAGGAACCGACCGGGATTTCAGCCGATCCGAGATGGGCGGTCACTCCGTGCTGGAGCTCGAGCAGGTCGTAGGAGGCGGTATCGGTGCTGATGACCTGGGGGCCATTCTCTCCGACGATCGAGACACCGGAAATCCAGATCATGGCGCTCTCGACCTCTTCGCCGGGGGCGTCCGCCAGGCGGACGATGACCGTGCCGGTGTCGGAATTCGACGCGACGCCCCACTCGCTGCAGGCGCCAAGGGCCAGGGAGGCGGCAAGTCCGAACATCAGTAAACTGTTGTTACGCATAGATTTATCTCGCATCATTGAATAATTGAGATGGTAAGGACACAGATGCAAAAGGCGACCCCCTGTCGGGGGCCGCCCTCTGCGCTTCCCAACATCCCTAATTATACAGCTGCACCCAGCTCCTGTCTGTGAGGGGCCGCACAACCGCACTGGCGCTGAGCGCCTTCGAAATCGCGCAGGAGGAGTAGTTGACCACCGGGTTACCGATGAGGCTGTTGTCGTCGAGGTCGGTGTTCTTGGCCAGGACGCCGCCGGTGATCTTATTGCCGGTACCGTTGGCCTTGAGGAGACCCTTGGCGATGATCAGGCCATCGAACTCAAAATTCCCTCGCACCTCGAAGTCGCCCTCGACCAGCAGAATCCCCTGTCCACGACCATTCTGTACCTGCAGATTGCCGTTCCGATAGATGACCGGGAAATAGCCCTGGCACTGCGTGATCGCTCCGACGCCATACATCGGTTCGCCCCAATTGCCGGTAAGCGCCTTGTTGCAACGCGCCGGTGTACCGGTGACGGACGGCGCCATGCCGTTGTTGTTCACAGAGGGGAGGACGATGTTGGTGAGCAGCTTCAACTGATCAAAGGGGTTGGTGAAGAGCGAGTCCACCACGGTTGGATCGCTCGTCTGCTGGGGCGGGTTCCCGAGCGTGGTCCCACCGCCGAGGAGCTGCACACCCGCGTCGGTCCGCACACCGGCCTTCGCCGGGCCCACCGGCGGGCAGACGGCGCCCCACCCTGGCGGGATGTGGTCGTTGCCGTCCACCGTGGCCGTGCCGCCAACCTTCACGTTGCCCTTCGACGTCACCGCGGCCTGGACGTCCACCGTGACCGGCGCCAGTCGAGCCAGCGTCCCAAGCATCCGCCGCGAGAGCACCGTCCCGCTGGCATCCAGTTGCTCACCGCGCGCGGAGACCATGAACAGGTTGCTGTTCAGCCGGGTGACGATCGGCGTATAGCGGCTCCGACCGGTCGTGACCGCCGTGAGCGCCTGCGGCGTATCCACCGGGAAGCCCCCGTAGACCGACTGGTTCCAGTTGCTCAGCACATCCACCATGCCGGTCTCGGCCGCTTCGAACGCCTGCTGTGCGTACAGGGTGTTTTCCCCGGACCGCTGCTCGAGGTACGATGCGTAGAAGACGCCGGTCACCAGCATCCCAATGATGACGATGGCAAAGATCGCCACGGCCAGCGCGACGCCGCGCTCGTTGTCGACCCTCAGCAAGATGCGATTGATACGGGTGAAGTCTCTCATGAGTTACCTCGGCGCATTGCGCAGGAGTACCGTCGTCACCAGGGTGTCCTGCAGCAGCTGGTTGGCACCGGTGCCGCCGATGCGGGCCACCGAACGCTCGGTGACGCCGACCAGGGTGACCCGGATCATGCGGACGGCGGACAACGTGTTCGTCGCGGTGCCATCGCCGGTGAAGTAGGCGAGCGAGAATCCGGTGGTGGTGATGGGCCCGAGGACCGGCTGCACGGCGTCGTTGCCGCTGACCGACATGGCACCGACCCACTGCTGCCCGTCCGCGGTGAAGCGCTTGAGGCGCATGACTTCCTCGGTGCGCACCGGTCCGCCCACGACGACGGAGGCCAGCTGACTGTCAGGGATGCTGTTGATGAAGCTCGGTGTGTTCACGGCGATCGCGGACTGCGTACCGCAGGTGGTCGCTGCGACCGAGGTGATGGGCAACCGAATCCAGGTGTCGTCACCCGCCGTGTCGGGGTCCCGGTCAACAAACAGAAGCAGACTGTCGCGTCCCGGCGTGATGGACCGAAGGCCGTTGAACGGCAGGACGGTCGTATTGAGGATCTTGACCTGGGTCGCGGTGACGGCGCAGGTGAAGCCGACGCCGCGGGCCGCGCGATAGGTGATCGAGTCGGTGTCGATGTGCACCAGGTCGGTCTGGCCCCCGGCGCTCGTGTTCAATTCCCGGAGTTCCGACGGCACGACCAGCGCACCGGTTCGCACGCCGGACTGCAGCATCATCCGTTCGGCCTGCCCCGACGACACCCGCTGCGTGCTGTCCAGCAGCTTGTACACCACGGTGCCGAACAGGGTCACGAGCACGAGCCCGATCATCAGCTCGACAAGGGTAAAACCACGACGACGGCCGCTCATGGGAGACACCGGATCTGGGTGGTGAGCGTGTCGGCCCGGCTGCGGCCCGGGACCCGATAGGTCGAAATCACGCGGACGGTACGCGGGGTGCCGGTGCCGGTGATGGTCCAGGTCGTGACCACACCCGTGGAGGCCGAGTCCGAGCCGTTGGCAAGGGCAGTACAATCAGGGCTGGTCCGGTATGCGTTGGCCCGGATGATCTCCATCCGGGCTGTAGCGGCCTGGACGGCGCGCGTGGAGGACCGACCCCGCCCGATCATGCGGGTGGAGGATGCCGACGAGGCCACCAGCGCCACCACCCCGATGACGAGGACGATGACCGCGACCAGGACCTCGACGATCGTAAAGCCCCGTTCGTCCCTCAAGGGGGAATTCATCGTTTCACCCTTCCGAAACCGGTGATGGTGAGGGTGTCCGCGCCATGTGCGTTGGATACCACGAGCGAACCGCCGTTGAGTCCGAGTCCACGGGGGTCGAGCATCAGCGAGTCCACGCCGGCGGCGAGCGAAACGCCAAAGGCGGAATACAGCGACTGGACCGGACCGATCGTGTCGGCGGTGCCGCTCCCGCCAACCGTCAGGCGCGGCGTCGCGGTCACCCAGACATTGTTGCCGTTGAAATGCACGCGTACCGGCCGATTGGATTGCACCGCGGCCGCACGCGCAGCGCCGTAGATGGCAATCAATCGGGTGCGCGCACCGCGCACGGCGCTGGCCTGATAGGCGGCCTGCATCCGCGGGAACGCGATGATCATGATCGCCCCCATGATCACAATGACGATCAGGAGTTCGA
>JAOUDR010000022.1 GCA_029859185.1 Gemmatimonadota bacterium | reverse complement strand
CTCCTCAAGATACTGGAACGCGCTCTCGTACTGCGACATGGGGATCTTGTCGGGGTCGCCCACCTTGCGCCGCCGCGTGCAGAACCGGCAGTACGAAGCGCACACGGGGCTCGCGAGGAACAGCGCGCGGTCCGGATATCGGTGCGTGATGTTGGGCACCGGGCTGTCGGCCTCCTCGCCCAGGCTGTCCAGGACGCCCTCGACAATGTCGAGCTCCTGGAGGTCGGGCACGTACTGCCGCCAGATCGGGTCGCCGGGGGACTTGATCAGGTCCACCATCGGCGGGGAAATCCGAAACTCGAAGTTCTCGACCGCCTGCTGCAGCCGCTCGAGGTCCGGGAAATGCTCCGGCCCGAACTTGTCCACCAGGTGCTGGAGGGTGGACAGGCTGCGCTCGCGGAGAAGTGACTGCCACTCGGACATGGGGTCCTATCCGTTTACGGAAGGTGCGAGAGACTTGGTGTACACGACGAGCCCGTCACCCGGCGCGTAGTAATCCGTGATCGCGGCGTGCTCATGGTACCGGAGCCGGCGGTAGAACGCCCGTGTCGGCCCGTAGTCATCCCGGGAAGATGTTTCCACCACGACGAGGCGACCTCCTTCCGCAGTGATCGCCGCTTCGCAATGGGCCATGAGGGTCCTCCCGATACCGCTTCCATGGAGCACGGGGTCGACCGCGATCCAGTACAGATCCCACGTGGCAACCGTACAGGGCACCGGTCCAAAGGCCGCGAACCCGACCAACCGGTCATCCTCGTACGCGCCGACCGCCCGGTAGTCTTTGCCAGGTGCCGCGACGGCACCATCGAAGACCTCGAGTGCGATGGCCACTTCGTCCGGCCGAAACACGCCGGACGCCTCTGTGATCTCGCGGACCCGGCCGCGATCGGCCGACGTCGGCGCCCGAAGGGCCACCGCATCGGCGCGCGCCGCGCCGCGGACGTCACCGCCGGCCAGGGGACTCACGCCGGCTGCTGCTGCGGTCCGCGCCGCTGCTCTACCCGTGACCGGGTCCCGGAGGCAAGGGCGACGTCGAGCGACTGGGCGCGCTCGGCGTCCGCCAGGGCCAGGTCCACGATGCGGAGCACCAGGTCCTCGTACGACCACCCAACGGCCCGCGCCATCCGTGCGAGCCCGGCGTCTTCCGACAGGTCGGGGTTCGGGTTGACCTCGAGCACCCAGGGCTGACCGTGCTCGTCCACCCGGAAATCCACGCGGCCGTATCCCGTGCCACCGACCACGCGCCACGCATCGCGTGCCAACGCCGTCAGCCGGTCCTGCAGGCCCTTGGACACGGGGGCAGGACAGATCGGCTGGCTGCCGGCGTCTTCCGCACTCCCGGGGGTCCACTTGGCGTCGAAGCAGAGAATCGGCCACGCCCCGTCCGGCATGGCGCTGAAGTCGATCTCGGAGACCGGCAACGCCTGGTCGCCGACGAATCCCACGGCCAGTTCGCGGCCGCCGATGTACTGCTGGACGATCACCTCGTCGTACTGCTCTGACAGCTCGGCCACCCGCATGGTCAGTCCGCGCCGCGACGTGACGATCGACTGCTGGCTGATGCCGACGCTCGCGTCCTCCGCCGCTGGCTTGACGATGGCCGGGAGCGGGAAGTCGGCCGGTACCCGGTTGCCGTTGGGCTGGATCCACCGCGGTACGGGAATGCCCCGGGCGTCGAGCAGCGCATTGGCCATCGGTTTCCGGAGGCAGGTCACCATCACCTCCGGCCGAGCGCCCGTGTAGGGCACGCCGGCCAGCTCGAGGGCACCCGCGACGAGACTCTCTGCCCGGCTCACCGCGCCCACGCCCTCGCACAGGTTCACGACCACGTCCGCTCGCCGGCACGCCGCCAGCCAGCGCAAGCCGGGCCGCGCCGGAACCCGCTGCACGCTATGACCCGCCTGGCGCAGGACCTCCGCCACGCGACCGACCGAGTCGAGCACCGCGGCGACGTCTCTGTCGGACCACCCGTCGGCCACGCCGTCGAACAGGATGACGACCTTCACGCCGCCGCCTCAGCCACGCCCCGGGGCAGCTCGACGCCGGTGAGGCGCCGCCACGCAATCCGGACCACCGTCTGGATCAGCTCGTCGTAGCTCATCCCCACCGCCCGTGCGGCGCAGGGGAAGCAGCTGTTGTCTGCCGGATTCGGGATGACGCCGGGGAGCGGATTCACCTCGACCACGTTCGGAACGCCCTGGCCGTCCAACCGGACATCCACCCGCGCCCAATCCCGGCAGCCGAGCGCGCGCGCCGCCGCGAGCGCCGTATCCGTGATGCGGAGCGCCAGGGCTGTCGAGACGCGCGCGGGACACTCGAGCACCTCGAACGTCTGGCCGGGTGCGTCCCAGACCCACTTGGCTTCGTAGCCCATGATGGGGAGCGCGCCCTCCGGCAGCGTCTCGAACAGGTACCGGATGATCGGGAGCGCGCGGGACTCGCTGCCGTTTCCCAAGACGGCCACCGTGAACTCGTCGCCGGGGAGGTACTCCTCGGCGAGTACGGGTTGCCGGTAGGTCGTCAGGATCTCCCGTGCGCGGCGCCGGGCTGCCGCCGCGTCCGTCACGTAGTTCGCTTCGGCGATGCCCTTGGACGATCCCTCCCAGACCGGCTTCAAGAAGGCCGGGTAGGCGAGATCGTCGAGCCGGGAGAGGTCGGCGTCCGAGTCCACGAGCGCGTAGGGCGCCGTCGGAATGCCACGAGCGAGGAACGCCTCCTTCGCGCGGCCCTTGTGGAGCGCGAGCGCCAGGGTGAGCGGATCGGACGCCGTGTAGGGCACGCCGAGGAACTCGGCGATTGCCGGCACGTGCGCCTCGCGACTCGGACCGGTGACCCCCTCGGCCATGTTGAACAGGAGATCTACCCGCGCGGCGGCGAGCCGCTGGGGAAAGTCCGCGACCGCCTCGAGGAGAACGACCTCCCCGAAGATGTGGAGTGCGTGCGCCACCGCGTCGATCGTCTCCGGCTCATCCCACTCGACGAACGCGTCGCCCGCGGCGACGAACGCGTCATCCGTGGTAGGGAGATCGGCAGGGACTGCGGCTTCCCGGTTCGTCGAACCGGTGCTGGGGCGTTGGTTGTACGCTAACCCGATGCGCATCGCGCTCCGGAAAGAGATGATTGTGGACTACACGATACGAAATGCGGTGACGATATGCAATAGTTTTTGGAGTGTTTCTTGCGCGCGCGGTGCCGCGTCAGATGCGTCGGATGAACCGGCGGAAGGAAAACGCGAGTGTGTGGCGTGCATCGGCGGGGTGGAATTCGTCTTCCACGAGAGACCACGCATCCCAGTCTACCGTCGGGAATCGGACGTTGCCGGGGACGGTGGCGTGGACCTGTGTGACGAGCAGCTCGTCTGCCCGCGCGAGGGCGATCCGGTACACCGCGGCGCCGCCAATCACGAATACGCGCTCGGCATCCGCCACCCGCGCGAGCGCCACGTCGAAGTCACGGGCGACTTCCACCCCGACGGGAGCGTGGTAGGCGGGGTTGCGACTGAGCACGACCGACCGCCGGCCGGGGAGGGCGCGGCCGATGGACTGACAGGTGCGCCGTCCCATGACGAGCACGTGCCCCATGGTCGTGGCCTTGAACCGGCGCAGGTCGTCGGGGAGATGCCAGGGGAGTTGTCCGTCCCGCCCAATTGTGCCCGCCTCGTCCAGCGCGACGATGATGGCGACGATCACACCGCCACCGGCGCCGGGATGTGCGGGTACGGGTCGTAGCCCTCGAGCCGGAAATCCTCGAAGCGGAACCCAAAGAGCGACCGGATGTCCGGGTTGATCCACATCGTGGGGAGCGGTCGGGGATCGCGGGTGAGCTGGAGCCGGACTTGGTCCAGGTGGTTCTGGTAGATGTGGGCGTCCCCGAACGTATGGACGAACTCGCCCGGCTGGAGGCCCGTCACGTGCGCCAGCATCAGCGTGAGCAGCGCGTACGACGCGATGTTGAAGGGAACGCCGAGGAAGAGATCGGCGCTCCGCTGGTAGAGCTGGCACGAGAGGCGGCCGTCCAGCACATAGAACTGGAACAGCGTGTGGCACGGTGCCAGGGCCATGCGGGAGAGTTCCGCCACATTCCATGCCGAAACGATCAGTCGCCGCGAGTCGGGGTTGCGCTGGATCTCGTCTACGATCTGGCTGATCTGGTCGATCTGCATGCCATCCGGTGCCGGCCAGGAGCGCCACTGCGAGCCGTAGATCGGGCCCAGGTCCCCATCGGCGTCCGCCCACTCGTCCCAGATGCGGACGCCGGCTGCCTGGAGCGATCGCACGTTGGTCTCGCCGCGCAGGAACCAGAGGAGCTCGTGGACGATCGACTTGAGGTGGAGCTTCTTGGTGGTGACCAGCGGAAAGCCGTCGGCGAGGTCGTACCGGGCCTGGTAGCCGAAGACGCTGAGCGTGCCGGTGCCCGTTCGGTCGGCCTTGGGCCGGCCATGCTCGAGTACGTGACGCAGAAGGCCGAGATACTGCTTCATGTCGGCTCGTCGAGCAGGTTCAGGGGAGGGAGGTCCCAGCGGGCGCCGCGCTCACGTGCGCGCAACGCGGCCGCCACCTCGGCCGGTATTTCCGGTGCGCCGCTCCCCACTTTGAGCCGCATCTCCACCCGCGCGTCCGGTACGATGACCCCTGGGTTGAACATCCCGCCCGGATCGAACGCGTGCTTCACTGCGGCAAACAGACCGGTCACCACGGGTCCGTAGAGGCGCGCGAGGAGCGGTGTGCGCAGGTGGCCGTCCCCATGCTCGCCGGACGGCGTGCCACCGAGGTCCATCACCAGTCGGCTCACGTCGTCGAACAGTCGCTTGAGTCGCACTTCCAGATCCGGGAGTCCGGTGTCCACGAGCGCGTTGACGTGAAGGTGACCATCGCCTGCGTGGCCGAACATGACGACCGGAATCGCCACCTCGGCGGCCGCCGCCGCGATCCCCGCCACATAGCGGCCGAGGGCGGCGACCGGGACACACCCGTCCTCGATGATCTGCAGCGATCGGCGCGCGTCGGGCAACGCCGCCAGGGCGGTGCTGGCTGCGTGACGAATCCGCCACAGCACTGCGCGCTCCCCCGGGTCGAGCCCAACGCGCGTGGCGCTGGCGAAGCGGCGGCTGGCGGTATCGGCCTGCGCCAGCGTGTACGCGACGCGCTCGGCGTCGGGCCCCTCCACGTCCACCAGCAACAGGGTGCGGACCCCGTCCAGCGGAAGCGGGGCCACGGCCGGGCCCGCAAACTCGAGGAACGTGCGGTCGAGCAACTCGATCGCGGTGGGGTCGAACGATCGTAGCACCTCGACCGCCGGAGCGATCGCCTCGAGATCGGTCAGGGCCACCACGAGCGTCCCCACCGCCCCGGGAACGCGCTCGAGCTGCAGCTCGGCTCGGGTCACGATCCCGAGCGTCCCTTCCGATCCGATGACGAGGTCCAGGATGTCACCGGACGCGAGGTACGCGTCCAGCGCGTAGCCGGAGGAGTTCTTGCTGGTGGCAGGGAAGCGAGCGGCGATCTCGTCACGCGCCGCACCGAGGCGCGGGTGGAGCGCAGCCACGCGCTCCTCCGCACCCAGTCGCTCGCTGAGCTGCCGGCGCTCGGCCGGGGTTGGGAAGCGGTTGGCGCGGCGGGCCTCCGCGCGCGGCAACCACCCCACCTCGCCATCCGCCGTGACCAACTCGACACCGCGCACCCAGCGGCGCACGCTGCCGCACCGCAGGCTCCGCGTGCCAGCCGCGTTCGTGTTCACCATGCCGCCAATGGTGCAGTAGGCCGCGCTCGATGGGTCGGGTGCGAACCGCATGCCGAAGTGGCCCGCCACGGTGTTGACGACCCCGCAGGTCACCGCCGCCCCGATGTTCGCCGTACCGGCGAGCGCCACCCGTGACGGGCGGTCGAGGGCGCGCAGATCCACTACGATGCCGGGACCGACGTTGTGCCCTGGCATGCCGGTGCCGCCAGCTCGGGGGACCAGGGTCAGTCCTTCCGCCGCGGCGTGGCGCACCAGGGCCACGATGTCGTCACGGCTCCGTGGAAGTGCCACGGCAGCCGGCACGATACGCAGCGCTCCGGCGCCTTCGCTGTACAAGGCCCGAGCGGGCAGGTCCGTCCGGAACTCGCCCACGAAGTCGGGTGGAGGGGCAAGGGGGGGGGACGCCACCTCAGCTCCGGCCGGCCAGATGGAGGTAGTAGCTGCGCACCAGCGGGTCGAACGGCGCGATCAGGTGCGTCGCCGCGACCGTCCGGTAGACCTCGGCGCGGGTGATCTTGACCTTGTGGGTCGGGTCCAGGAGACGGGGGTCACGCTCCGCGATACGGAGCGTCCGGATCGCGAAGTACAGCGACGTGAGGCAGAAGATGCGAATGCGGTACGCGGCTGCCGGCAGCGTCGTGCAATAGGCCAGGGCGTCCCGCAGATGCGCCTTGGCCTTGGCGATCAGCGCCTCCATCACCCGGCGCGCCTCGCTGCCGTGCGACGGGTCCTGGAGGTCGTCCGGGCCGAGGCCGGCAACCTCGCAGAGGTCGCGCGGGACGAAACTCCATCCCCGCCGCCGGTCGTCGGCCACGTCCTTGATGATGTTCGTCAACTGAAGGCCAAGCCCGAACGACGTGGCCAGGGCGTCGAGGCGCTCATAGCGCGTCGCGGTCATCTGCCGGTGGTGGATCCGGAACAGGTCGGTGAGCAGATGTCCGACGGTGCCGGCCACGTAGTAGCAGTACCGATCGAGCTCGGCGACGGTGGCCAGGGCCGCGATCCCTTCCCGCGTTCCCCGCCGCGCGGCGAACTCCGCCATCCCGGTGGCCATCTCCTGCACCCACGGGCGGACGGCCGCGCGTTCTTCGGCCGAGAGGGCATGGAAGGCCCGGAGGACGCGGTCGCACTCGCGTACCAGCCGGTCCTCGTCGGAGACGGCGCGGGCAAACGCGGCCGCGAGCAGTGCACCATCCTCGGTGGGGGTATCCAGGCAAACGCGGAACCGCACGAGCAAGTCGCGCTTGCGGTCCGCGGGCAACGCGGTGGCGTCTTCGATCGTATCGGCGATCCGGCAGAGGAGGTACGAGGTCCGGACGGCCTCCTCGAGTGGCGCGGGCAGCAGGCGGATGCCCAGCGCGAAGGTGCGCGACACCTTGGGGAGGATGGCGCGGCAGAACTCGCGGTCCGCCGGAGCGCCCCCTCCCAACACCTACATCCCCACGGACTTCGCGATGGCGTCCCGCATGGATCGCACCAGGCCCATGGCCGGGTGGTCGCGCGGGACGGCACGCTCGTTCCGCTCGGACGTGCTGAATCCGGATCGGAACGGCGCGTAGATCCCGAAGATCGCGATCACCGAGCCCGCCCCCTCAGGGTTCGCGCCGATCAGGATGCGGAAGCGGACGAGCCGCTCGCTCGCGGGGTACTGGGACGAGCCCATCGGATCGAACGACGAGATATCGACGTAGTTCGTCTGGATCACCCCGTTCGTCGGCTCGGCCTCCCGGAGCGGCAATCCCTGGTCGGTGACCGCCTTCAGCGCCGCTTGGAACACGACGGACCGAGAGGCCGGCATCACCTCTTGCACCGACGGCTTCAGCGCTTTCGGGCCGGACGTCACGCAGCCGACGACCAGAACCGCCACCCCGGGAAGCAACAACCTCATCGCCCAAACCTCTCCTTGATGCCGTCAATCACCCGGGCCCGGAGCCGGTCACCGGCGTGGCCGTTCGGCACCGACATCTCACGATCGCGCGGCTGCACCGAAGGGTCTGGGGTGCGCTGATAGATGGCTTCGGTCACGAGCTTGGTTCTGCCACCCTCGATGGGATCGGCCCAGAACCGGAGCAGGATGACACGATCGGGATTGTTGCGGTCGCTCACGCCGGACTGCTGCGTCGCGACGTTGAACCACTGGGTCTCGAAGAAGCCTTCCTCCGGGCTCTCCCACGCCCCGCGCATGTTCTCCGCGTTGACGCGGGCAATGGCCTCCTGGATCACGTCTGGTGGGGCGGCATTGATCGTATCGACCCGTGCGTCGGGGAAGGGCTCGTACGAGGGGCGGATGCCGCCGGCGGCACACGCGGCCGTGAGCACGGCGGCAACGGCCAGGGTAGCTGATAAGGAACGGCGCATGACGGGTCTTCCTCCGATTGAGCGGGTCTATCGAGTATCCGGGCCGATCGGGCCCCTGCCAAGCCTGTGCGCGCGGCCCGCCGTAGTCAACTGGCGCCCGCGCGACCTCGGCAGCCGGTCAGAGCCCCAGGTCCGTGACGGTCGGGGGCTTCGTCGTGTAGTCGTAAAAGCCCTTGCCGGACTTCTTGCCGTACATGCCCGCGAGCACCATCCGCTTGAGCAGCGGCGGGGGCGCGTAGCGCGTCTCCCGGTATTCGTCGAACATGATCTCGGCAATCTTGAACGTCGTGTCCAGTCCCACGAAATCGAGCAGTGTGAACGGCCCCATCGGATACCCCGTCCCGAGCACCATCCCCTTGTCGATGTCTGGAACGGAGCCCACACCGTGTTCGAGCGCGCGGATCGCATCGAGCAGGTAGGGAACCAGCAAGAGGTTCACGATGAAGCCCGAGTTGTCCTTGGCCGCGATCGGTTCCTTCCCGAGGGAGCGGGCGAACGCGGTGGTGCGCCCGACGGTGGCCGGCGAGGTCGTGACGGTGCGGACGACCTCCACCAGCTGCATCAGGGGCACCGGATTGAAAAAGTGCAGTCCCACGAACCGGTCCGGCCGCTGGGTGGCGGCCGCCATGGCCGCGATGGTGAGGCTAGACGTGTTGGATGCGAAGATCGTGTCGGCCCCGCAGAGTCCGTCGAGCTCCATCCACAGGTCGTTCTTGAGCTCGAGATTCTCGGTCACCGCCTCGATCAGGATGTCGGCAGCGGCCAGAGCGTGCAGATCCGTCGTAAACGTGAGGTGCGCCAGGGCAGCATCACGCGCCGCCGCCTCGATCTTGCCACGATCGACGAACTTGGCAAGGGAAGCCTCGATCCTGCCGCGGCCCTTCCCGAGCAACTCGTCAGACACCTCGCGGACGATGGTGCGGTAGCCGGCGGCGGCACTGACCTGTGCCACGCCGCTGCCCATCAGCCCGCACCCCAGCACCCCTACCGTCTTGATCTCAGTCATGGCACTCAGGCGAAGAAGATGACACCGCGTGACTCAGGGTCGAAGGGTACGGCGGATCTCGCCGGCAATCCACTCCAACGCCGGCGGCGGGCCTTTCGGGGTCTTGGACGGTATTTGGATTTCACCATGCTCCAGCCGGTCGAGCACCTGTTCCAGCGCCACCTGCACCTGCGCCGCCTCGCGCTGGTGACGCCGCGCCACGCCAAGGGCACCCAGGCTCGCGGCTGGGAGGGCCAGGATCGCCACCAGGGGGGCGACGCCGAACGCGAGCATCAAGCCGGCGGCCGCCGCCCCCAACGCGGCGAGGGCGGCGGCCCCGCCGATCCTCCGCCCGCGCGTGTTCCCCACGTCGGCGGCGAGCCGGACGTACGCGCGCTGCGTATCCACGGCCGATGCCTGCGCCGCCACCTCCCGAGCCTGTGCCAGCTGGTAGTTGCGACCGCCGACCCGGAACGACCGCTTGAGGGATGCGATCGTGCCGCGTCGTGGCTCCCACGTCGTCTGGTCGGCGTGGCGCCGCCGAACGGTCAGCAGCTCCCCGTCCGCCATCCAGTGCTCGAGCGCCTGCATCACGCGCTCGTTCGTCAGCGGCACTGCTCGCTCTGCCACGACGTACCGTGGGCCGGCAAGCCACCCCGCCACACTGCTCTCGGCCGGCTGCGCCGCCCGCATCCGCTCCTCCATCAAGGCCTGACGGAGGTAGGGCGCGGGAATGCCCACGTCCGCACCCAGCTTGAGGACGTCGTCCTCCGTGAGGCCGTCCTCCAGCTCGCGCGACCCGGCCTGGAGTTGTGCCGCGCGCAGCACCACCCGCTCGAGCGCGGCTCGTTCCAGGCGACGACCGGCGGGAACCGAGTCGTTCATCGGTGCGTCAGGCACGTTCCCGCGCGCGGTCGCGTTCCGCATCCGGGAGCGCGTCACCCGTGCGTTCCGGCAGGCTCTTGGCGCCTGCCGTCTCGGCGGTGCCGGCCAGGGCTGCCGTCGCCAAGCTCGCTCCCCCGCGCCGCGCGAGGTCCATGAACGGCGTCAGCAGATCGATCGGGATCGGGAACACCGTCGTCGAGTTGTTCTCGGTCGCGATCTCGACCAGGGTCTGCAGGTACCGGAGCTGCATGGCCCCCGGCGACCGCGCCATCTCCGCGGCGGCGTCCGTCAGCTTGCCGGCCGCCTGCATCTCGCCCTCGGCGGCAATCACCTTGGCGCGCCGCTCCCGCTCCGCCTCCGCCTGCCGCGCCATGGCCCGCTTCATCTCCATCGGGAGATCCACGTCCTTGACCTCGACCGCGGACACCTCCACCCCCCAGGTATCGGTGCGTTGGTCCACGATGGTCTTGAGGATACCGTTGATCTTCTCGCGGTCGGCGAGCAGCTCGTCGAGCTCCACCTCGCCCAGGACGCTGCGCAACGTGGTCTGCGCCAGCTGGCTCGTGGCAAACAGGTAGTCCTCGATCTCGATGATCGCGACGTCCGGATGCTTGACCCGCATGTACAGCACCGCGTTCACCTTGATCGACACGTTGTCACGAGTGATGACGTCCTGGGGGGGCACGTCCATTGCCACGATCCGCAACGAGACCCGCCGCACGTGCGCAAATCCGGCCGGGACGAAGATGAGGCCCGGTCCCTTCGTACCCCAGTACTTCCCGAGCAGGAACGACACGCCCCGCTCGTACTGTTTCATGATGCGGAGGCTGGCGAGCGTGTAGGCGACGGCGCCGCCCAGAACCGCCAACAGGATTTCCATCGTGCCTCCTCGTTAGGAAACCTCGACAATCACGGGCCGATCCCCATGTGCTTGGGCTCCACTCCCGCGACGAGCCGCCCCAGCGGGCTCGAGGGCGCGCTCGCCAGGAAAACCGAGCGCGCCGTCGAACGTCACGAAGCCCGTCCTGCCTGCCTAACGTCGCCATGCGGTTCTCGATGCCTGAGAGGCGTCAGAACCATAATTATACCAGCGAAGTCAGGTCCCGGCCGGGCGGGGGATGTGGGCGACGGTGACCTCAAGCGAGGTGGGCGAGTACGACCTGGGCGGCGCTCGCCGTAGAGGCGGTGCCACCGAGATCCGCGGTACGGACCCCGTCAGCCAGCGCGGACCAGACGGCGTGCTCGAGCGCGGCGGCCGCCCGCGGCAGCCCCACCTGCTCGAACAGCAGCGCGCCGGTAAGGCAGGCGGCCATCGGGTTCGCGACGCCTTTGCCCGCGAGTGGTGGGGCCGACCCGTGCACCGGCTCGAACAACCCCGGGCGGCCGGGATGCAGGTTGGCACTGGCCGCCAGCCCGAGTCCGCCCACCAGTCCCGCGCCCAAGTCCGAGAGGATGTCCCCGTACAGGTTGTTGGTCACCACCACCTGGAATCGCTCCGGCGTCCGGACGAACTCCATGGCAATGGCGTCCACATAACGGTGCTCGCATTCGATGGTGGGGTATTCGTCGCCGATCTCGCGAAACAGCCGTTGCCACAGACGGTGTGCGGGAATGGCGTTCGACTTGTCGGCCATGGTCACGAGGGTCCGGCCATGGGCCCGCGCCCAGTCGAAGGCCGCCCGGATGATGCGCCCCGCCTTGAGCGCCGTGTGGACCTCGTGCGAGATCTGTTCCTCGTCTGCCGTCCCTTCGCCCATCGCGGTACCCCGGGCGAGATAGCTGCCCTCGGTGTTCTCGCGGAAGATGACGAAATCGATGGGGGAATCGAGGGATTGACGGGTCGATGGGTCGGCAACGGCTCCTACCGCCGCGCTGCCGCGCTGCCGCGCTGCCGCGGGCTTCAGTGGTGTCAGGTCCGGGTGATACAGCTTCACCGGTCGAAAATTCACATACAGATCGAGCCGAAACCGCAGGCCGAGGAGAATCTCCCGCGCGTGCTCGTTGCCGGGAACCCGAGGATCGCCGAGGGCGCCGACGAAGATGGCGTCCACATCGTCACGCAGGTGCTCGAAGGTCGCCTGCGGCAGCGTCTCGCCCGTGGCGAGATAGTGGTCCGCCCCGAGGGGGAGGTGCTCCCACGCAATCCCGGCATCCTCGAGGGCCGCGGCGCGGTCGAGGATCGGCAGCGCGGCCGCGACGACTTCGGGGCCGATTCCATCGCCGGCGATCGACGCCACCCGCAGCGTGCGGCTCACGCGATCACTGTGCGCGGGCGTGCCCGCAGCGTGGGCAGAACGTCCACTCCGCTCGCAGTTGGTCGCCGCACCGGACGCACGTGGGCGCACCGACGGGTTTCCCGCAGAACGGGCAGAAGATGACGGGTCGGTCGTCGGGAAGATCCGCGGCGCACCCCGGGCATCGCGTGGTGGACGGTGTGAGAGCGGGAGCCGGCGTTGCGGAGGGAACGGGTGGGCGAGCCACGTCACCGGCCAGCTCGAACACGGGAGCGCGCGGCTCGGGAGGCGCGACCGGGGCGGACACCGGTGCCGATCCGGGTGCGGCGCCCGGGGCTGGAGGCGGCGCGTAGGCCTGATCGTCGTCGAGCACGTCCTGCACCCGGGCCGCATCGAGACGGATGCGCGCGCCGGCGAATTCGCGAAACAGCGTCGTGTCCGGGTTCGGGCTGTCCACTTCCGCGGCGAGCGTGTCCTGCACCTCGGCGGGCTCGACCGTGGCGTAGCCGCCCAGTCCCGCGAGCAGCCCGAGAATCGCGCCCTCGTAGTCCTGGTTCGACACGAACCCCAGTTTGGTGCGGTGCGTGCGGTAGGGCACGATCTGCTGGTACAGTTCCGCGACTTGGAATCCGCTCCGCAGACGCCCCGGGTCCCGTTCCGCCAGCTCTGCCACGAGGCCGTTGAACAGCCGCGCGACGTCACCCGGCTCGATCAGCGCCATGCGTCCCGCCACCGATCGTACTGCACCGGTGTCACGCTCGCGGTTTGGAGCAATTCGACGCCGCTCGGATCGCGGTAGGCCTGGCGATAGAACACGTGCGTCACGCCCGAGTTGATGATCAGCTTGGCGCACATGACGCAGGGACTGTTCGTCACGAATACGACCTTGTCCTTGACGGCGCCCGGCGCCTTGATGAGCGCATTCACTTCGGAATGAATGCAGCCGCACTGGCCCGGCACCGTGGAATCACACCGGTTGGCGAGGCCGCGGGCGTTGCCGTTGTAGCCAATCGCGAGCACGTTCTCGAGTTGGGCATCCGTCACCACGGTCCCGACCTGCAGCCGGCCGCAGGTGGACCGCTTGGCCAGCTCTTCGGCCATCCGCATGTACACCTCGTACAGCGGGATGCGCTCGGGCGCGCCCGGCTGCTCGAAGCACACGTTCAGCGGATGCGTGTTGGCGGCAACGTCGTCTTTGAAGAAGTAGCTGGTCATGACTCCAACTGGGCGGCGATGATCGCGAACTCGGCGTCGGGATCGTAGTCGGAAAAATGGCCTTTCGCGCGCCGGGACTCCAGCCACGTCGCTAAGCCCGACGGCTCGGCCGCCTGTGACGTGATCTGGTCCTTCGCGGCCCGGACGGCTAGATGGTCGGCATACTCGTTCTTGGCATCACCGGCGTGGCCGCGCACCCAGCGCCAGGTGACCTCGTGACCCGACTGGACCTGGAGCAACGCCTGCCACAGCTC
>JAOUDR010000021.1 GCA_029859185.1 Gemmatimonadota bacterium | reverse complement strand
CAGCAGCAGGACCATCTCGTCGATCGCGTCCGGCGGAAGCGCCCCGCTCTCCGTCTCCGGCCCCACGTGTTCGGCCACGAGTGAGCGGAATGCAGCGCGCTCGATGGGCGTGTGCGGCGCGGGGGCACTGGCCCGCACGGTCGCGCGCCGGATCACGTAGGCGCGGTCGTCGCCGTACGTGCCGGGGTCTACGTACACGAAGCTGAGGGCGTCGATCGCCGCGCGAATCCGGCTCCCGGCGGCGAACAGCCACTCGAGTGCCTCGAATCGATCACGGACGCGGGCGGCCGACTCAAAGTCCGTGTCGTCACTCGCCCGCGTCATGGACTCCACGACCCCGTCGAGCGGCGCGATGCCGCGGCCCTCGAGAAACGCGAGTCCGCGCTCGAGGCTAGCCTCATAGTCAGCCTGGGTCACGAAGCCCCCGCACGGCCCGAGGCAGGATCCGAGTTCGAACCGCAGACAGGCCGCGCGGCGCGGCGCGCTGAACAGGTCCCCCTGCTCCGCGTAGACCACCGGCATCGCGAGCGCACAATCGCGCAGCCCCAACTCCAAGTTGAGGACGCGGACGGCCTCCCGCAGCCGACCCGCCGACCGGAACGGCCCGTAGTGCCGGACGGCATCCTCGCTCACCGTGCTCCCCACGTAGATCTTGGGCGCGGTGCCGGAGGACACCTTCACGAACGCCACGTTTCCGAGACGGTTCATCTGCACGTTGAATCGAGGTCGGAACCGGCGGATCTGACGCAGCTCGGACAGACAGGCGCCGAACTCGGATGGCGCGTAGTCCCACTCGATATCGGTTGCGCCGGCCAGGATCCGCGCCGCCTTGTCATCGGGATACTGCGCGCGGAAGTAGGAGAGCAGCCGGGCGCGCACGCGCTTGGCCTTGCCGACGTAGATGACGTTGCCCGCCGCGTCCGTCATGCGATACGTGCCGGGGCGGTTCTCCGCCAGCGCCGTGACCCGGCGCCGCAACCGGTCGGTATCGACGAGCGGAAGGGCGAGCCCGACCGCCATCAGGTACGCAGGTCGCGCAGGAAGCGGTCCAGCTCGAGGAACTTCTGATACACGACGACGCCCTTCCGCTTCTGCCCCATCTCCGCCAGCAGCTCACGCATGCGACCACGCCGGGTGACGTACAACCGGAACGTCTCCGCGAAGTCCTCCTGGGGATGGGTGGCGGCGTAGGCCGTCACGTGGTTCGGATGGGTGGTCGTGATCCGCCGCCGCTGGAAGTCCACCCACCCGAGGTCACTCACGCGGTAGGCCTTGTCCACCTCACCGAACGCCTCGATGAAGGCCTCGGTGTCCGTCCACTTCCAGTGGTGGTACAGGAAGCTGTGTCCCAGCTCGTGGGCGATCAGCCCCACCACCATGGACCAGGGGATCTCTTCCCGGCTGCGCTGCTCCACGATGTGGCTGTGGTCGATCTCGACGATCTTGGGGTAGCGCGGGTCCACGCCCGAGACGCCGGGGCGCAGCAGGAGGCGGTAACCCCAGGGGCGGATCCGGGAAACGGCCAGCAGGCGGCGTACGCGACGGATGGCGCGCGGGATGAGGTCCTGGCCGGTGGCGTCTTCGCCGCACCACGGGCAATGGTCCATCCAGTCGTCCACGCCGCGCTCGCAGTGCGGGCAGGTGCCCTCGAAGTCCTCGCCGGGCCACTCCTGCTCCGCACCGCACCACGGGCAGTAGTCCATGGGGTACTGCACGCCGCCCCCGCACCCGGCGTCGCACTTGGCGGAGAAGCGGAAACCGGCCGGGGCCTTGAGCGGCCGATCGCTGGAGACACCGTCCTCGTGGATGTCCTCACCGCACCACGGGCAATACCACGAGAAGTCCGAGACCATCCAACCGCAGTGGCCGCACTCCGCGCCGGTCTCGTGGTGGTCATCGCCCCACGTCTGCGGCCGGCCACAGTCGGAGCAGTGGCGCCAGAACGGCTTGAGTTCCTCACCGCAGGCGCACCGGTGATCCGGGCGCGGGGTCTCCGGTCGCCTAGCGGCCACGGCGCGGTCCTCCCGAGGGTTCGGCCCCCTGGCAGTGCCAGCAGAACGTCGTCTGCCGGCCATCGATGGCGTGCGTGGTGGCGAGCAGGGTGCCACAACGCACGCACGGCTCGCCGGCCCGATCGTAGACATCGAGCGAGAATTGGAACCCGCCGCGCTGGCCCGTCCCGGTCCGGTAGTCCCTCACTGTGGTGCCACGCGCGTCGATGGCCTCGGTAAGCACCGCGCGCACGGCGGCGTGCAGCCGAGCCGCCGCCGGTCCGGCGATCCGGTCCGCCCGGCGGGACGGATCGATGCCGGCGCGGAACAGCGCCTCGTTGGCGTAGATGTTTCCCACTCCCGCGAGCTTCTGCTGATCCATGATCACCTTCTTGACGGCCTGCGAACTGCCCCGGAGAACGGCGGTGAACTGGGCGGCGTCGAAGCCGGGGTCGAGGGGCTCCGCCCCGATGCGCGCAGTATAGGTCCCCCAGGCGGGTTCATCCAAGAGGTGAATCGTGCCCAGGCGCCGCACGTCCTGGAACACCAGAGTCTCCCGCCCGCCCAGCGGGGCGGTCAAGACGGCGTAGCGCTCCTGCTCGGCGGTCAGACGGCCGCGTTTGACCAACAGGGATCCGGTCATGCGGAGCTGGATCACCATGCGGCGGCCTGAATCCAGCAGGAAGATGAGATGCTTGGCGCGTCGCGAGAGGCTGTCGATCCGGCGGCCGGTGATTCCGGCCAGGAACGTCCGCCGCGTGACACCGCGGAGGACATCGGACTTGTGAAGACGGGGATGGCGGATCGTCCGGCCACTGACGCGGGGCGCCAGGTCGCGGACGATGGTCTCGACTTCAGGAAGTTCCGGCACGCCCAATCTCGCGCCAGGCGATGTCGCGCCGGTATTGCGCCCCGGGAAACCGCAGGCGCTCGGCCAGCTCGCGGCTCGTCTCGGCCGCCGCGGCGACTGTGGGCCCAAAACCGGTGGCGCACAACACCCGCCCGCCCGCCGTCCGCAGCGTGCCGTCCGCAGCGCGTGCGGTCCCGGCGTGGAACACGATCGCGTCGTCGGTGGGGGCTGGGACGGTGGGGATGGCGACGCCCTTCTCCGGCGCACCGGGATAGCCCGCCGCCGCGACCACGGTCGTTACGGCGGCGCGTCGTGCCTCCATCCGTGGCGGGGGGCGCCAGGTCTCGCCGGCGGCTATGGTCCACAGATGGTCCCGGAGGTCGAGGCCGGCCACGGGCAGCACGACCTGGGCTTCGGGATCCCCGAACCGGCAGTTGAACTCGACCACCGACGGGGCTCCGTCCGGTCCGATCATGAGGCCGGCGTACAGCACCCCCTGGTACCGGGCGCCGGCAGCGGCGAGGGCCGCCAGCGTCGGGTGCAGGACCTCTCGCTCGACCCGGTCGAGGAGCGCCGGCGAGGCCAACCGGACGGGTGTGTAGGCGCCCATTCCCCCCGTGTTTGGTCCGACGTCTCCCTCGCCCAGACGTTTGTGGTCCTGTGCCGAGGGGAGCAGCGTGAGGCGTTCGCCGTCCGTGAGGGCAAACACGGAAAGCTCTTCGCCCGTGAGGAATGACTCGACAACGACCTCGTCGCCGGCGGCGCCAAAGCGCCCACTGAACATCGCGCGCACGGCGTCTGCCGCCTCGCGCCGGGTGTCGCAGACCACGGCCCCTTTGCCGGCGGCCAGCCCGGAGGCCTTCACGACCAGCGGCTCAGGGTGAGCATCCACGTAGCCGAGGGCTTCGGCCTCGCGGGTGAACGTGCGGGACGCGGCCGTGGGCACCCCGGCCTCGTGCATCAGGGCCTTGGCAAACGACTTCGAGGCCTCGATCCGGGCGGCCGCGGCGGACGGGCCGAACACCGCACACCCCGCGGCGCGGAGCTGATCGGCGAGACCGTCTGCCAGGGGGCCTTCGGGGCCGATGACCACGAGGTCGATCTGATGGGTGCGGATGGCGTCGAGCAATCCGGCCGCATCGGACGCCGGGACCGGGAGGTTCGTGCCGACCTCACCGGTCCCGGGGTTCCCTGGTGCGCAGAAGACGCTGGCGTCGTGGGCGAGGACCCAGCACAGGGCGTGCTCGCGTCCGCCTCCACCCACGACCAGGATGTTCACTTCTCGCGGTTCTCCTTGAACGCGCTGGCAAACGCGCTCGCCGCCCGTTTGGCCGCGTCGACCACGTCGGCCGCCACGTCGCGGGCTTCGCGGGCGTAGTGCGACGCGGCGTCGGAGACATCGTCCGAGTACGACCGTTCGTTGCGCACGTCGCCGCGACGTGGGTACTCGCCACCGATGATCTTCTCGTACGCGCCGCCATCCACCCAACGCTGCAGTTCCGCGGCGCGGAGCGTGTTGAACGGGTGGGAGGCACCGAGCGTGTTCAGGATCTTGTAGATGGTGTCGAGCGGGCCCCCGCTCAGCTCGTATTCCTTGGCCTGTTCGAGGAACGTGTCCAGGTCCATCTGGGCCATGTCGCCGCCGCCCGCCAGCTTGAGGAACACCCGCTGTGACGCCTGCAGGTCCTGACTGGCGAGCAGGCCGGCCCGGTCGGCCGAGAGCTCGCTCTTTCGGTACCACTCGAGCAGGGCAAGCTTGATCGGCAGCAAGGCGATCCCCGCAAGGAACGGCAGGTTCTGGAAGCCGAGCTCGAGCAGCAGAATCGTGATCGTGCGGTAGAGCGCGTGCCCGCTGATCACGTGTCCGAGCTCGTGGCCGATCAGGACGTGCAGCTCGTCGTCATCGAGCAGGGACACCGCCCCGGAGTTGAGCACGATGAACGGGTGCTCGAATCCCACGGCCCCGGCGTTCACGAGCGGCGTTTGGGTCACGTAGAGTTCGGGGTGGTCCGGCCAGTCCATCGTCGCGCACGCTTCGATGAGCATGTCGTGGAGCTTGGCAAACTGCTTCGGCCCGCAGCGGACCGCGTTGGCCTGGAACAGGAGCCGGATCCCGCGCTCGCCGAAGAACCCGAAGATCCGCTTGACCGCCTCGTCGAATCCCGGCACCTGGCGCAGCGCGTTCAGGGCCGCCCGGTCCGCGGCATGCTCCCACGCGTCCGGTGCGATCTGCGTAAGGACGCGCCGCTGCGGCGTTTCCGGCGTTCCGGTGGCTTCCGTCATACTCGCCTCCCAAGGCGGAAGAGTTCGATATCGTGCTCCTCCGACCGTACGGCTGCACGCGGTAGGGGTTTCACGGCCCGTCCCCGGCGCGTGCCAGCGCCTGTTCGAGGTCCTGCAGCAGGTCCTCGGTGTCCTCGATGCCCACGGACAGGCGGATCAGACCGTCCGTGAGTCCCATTGCCTCCCGCATGGCCGGGGGGACGCTGGCGTGGGTCATGGAGGCCGGATGTCCGATGAGACTCTCGACGCCCCCCAACGACTCGGCGAGCGCGAACAGCCGTACGGCGCCGACCACCCGCCGGGCGCGCTCCAACGATCCCAGCTCGAGCGAGATCATTCCGCCAAATCCGCGCATCTGCCGGCAGGCCAAGTCATGCTGCTCGTGCGTGGGGAGTCCCGGATAGTACACGCGCAGTACATCCGGTCGCTCCGCGAGCCAGGCGGCAAGCCGGCGGGCCGAGGCATCGTGCTGCCGCATGCGCACCGCGAGGGTCTTGGTGCCGCGGAGCGTGAGCCAGCAGTCCATGGGGCCGGGGACGGCTCCCGCCGCGTTTTGCAGGAATCCCAGTCGCTCGGCGAGGTCGTCGCGGGACATCACCAGGGCCCCCCCGACCATGTCGGAGTGGCCGTTCAGGTACTTGGTCGTCGAGTGCAGGACGAGGTCGGCGCCGAACTCGAGCGGTGTCTGGAAGTACGGGGTGGCGAACGTGTTGTCGACGACGAACAGGAGGTCTCGGCGGCGGGCGATCTCGCCGACGGCCGCCAGGTCGGTCAACCGCATCATCGGGTTCGTCGGCGTTTCGACGTAGACCATCCGCGTGGCGGGCGTGATGGCGTCCTCCACCCGACCGGCGTCCCGGGCGTCCACGAAGGTGAACGACAACCCCAGCCGCTGGAACACCTGGACCATCAGCCGGTGGGTGCCGCCGTACACGTTTTCGCCGCAGATCACATGGTCGCCGGCACTGAGCAGTTTGAGCACGGCATCGGTGGCGGCCAGGCCGGAGGCCCATGCCAAGCCGTACCGGCCGCCCTCGAGCGCCGCGAGGTTCCGCTCCAGCGCGTCCCGTGTCGGATTGCGGGTCCGGGCATACTCGAAGCCCTTGTGGTGCCCCAGGCTGTCCTGGACGTAAGTCGACGTCTGATAGATCGGCGGCATGATGGCGCCGGTCGAGGGATCGGGGGCTTGCCCGGCGTGGATGGCGCGGGTGCCGAAGCCGTAGCGGAGATCGTCGTCGGAGGTTTGGGCCATGGGTGTGGGAAAAGGTGCCGGAACCTATCGTGCCGTCGCCTGCGGCGGCAAGCGTACCTGCTTGTTGGCTCAGGCGGGGGCCGCTACGTTCCGCCGGATGTTTCCGTCTGCGCAATGCCTCAAATGCCTGAAGGATCGGGTGCGATGACGCCGGGTGCGAGTGAGACCTTGATGGTGTCCGTGTCGGGCGTACGTGGGATCGTCGGGAAGGATCTGACGCCCGAGTTCGTCGCGCACCAGGCTGCGGCGTTCGGCGCGCTCGTCCGGGATGGTGGCGGATCCGCCGTGGTGCTCGCGCGTGATGCCCGGACGTCGGGGCCGATGTTCACGGATGCGGCTCGGAGTGGGCTGCAATCGGTCGGATGCACCGTCATCGACTGTGGCTGCATCCCGACGCCCACGGCACAGCTGGCTGTGGAGCATCATCATGCGGGCGGCGGCATCATCCTGACCGCAAGCCACAATCCCATCGAGTGGAACGCGCTCAAGTTCGTCGGCGCGGACGGGCTCTTCCTCGATCAGGCGACGGCAGCGCGCCTGCAGGCCCTCGCGGCGGGCACCGTGCCCCGCGCGTCCTGGGACGGACTCGGATCGCAGCGCACCGATACCGAGGCGGTGGAGCGCCACCTGTCTCTCCTGCTGGCGCTCCCCGTGGTCGATGTCCCCGCGATCCGGGCGCGGGGGTTCCGCGTGGCGCTCGACTGCGTGCGCGGGGCCGGTGGCACCGCCATGCCGCAGCTGTTCGAGCGGCTCGGCTGTACCGTGACGGGCATCAATCTGGAGACGGACGGCCGGTTCCCGCGGCCACCCGAGCCCATCCCCGAACACCTCGGCCCCCTCGGAGAGCTGGTGCGGGCGTCGGGCGCCGACGTCGGCATGGCCGTGGATCCCGACGTCGATCGGCTGGCACTCGTGGACGAAACGGGCCGCGCGATCGGTGAGGACTACACGCTCGCGTTTGCGGTGGAGGCCGTGCTGCGGCGACAGCGCGGTCCGGTGGTGGTGAACCTCTCGACCTCGCTGGTGGTGGACGACGCCGCGGCCGCGCATGGTGCCACCGTCGCGCGCGCGCCGGTCGGGGAGGCCAACGTGGCCCGCGCCATGCGCGCGGCCGGGGCGGTGGTGGGGGGGGAGGGCAACGGCGGCGTGATGCTCCCCGCGCTCCACCTGGGTCGTGACGCGCCGCTGGCCGCCGCGCTCGTGCTCGACCTGCTCGCGACCGACCGTCGTCCGCTTTCCGAGCGGGTGACCGCTCGCCCCCAATACGCGATCGTGAAGGCGAAGGCACCGCGCGGCGCCGATCTTGCAGCCCTCTACACCGCACTCGAGTCGCGCTTCGCCGATGCGACTCGTGACCGGCAGGACGGGCTGCGACTCAGTTGGCCGGACCGGTGGTTGCACGTCCGGCCCTCGGGCACCGAGCCGATTGTGCGGCTCATCGCCGAGGCCCCGACCGCCGAGGCGGCGGAGGGCCTCGTCGCGGCCTGTCGGGCCACACTCGCCTAGGGAGCGCGACATGTGCGGCATTGTGGGATACGTCGGGCCACGCCCAGCGGCAGCCATCGTCCTCGAGGCCCTGTACCGGCTCGAGTATCGTGGCTACGACTCCGCCGGCCTCGCGATCGTGAACGGGACGGGGCTTACCGTCGAGAAGGCGGCGGGGCGCATTGGCGTCCTGCACAAGCGGTTGGGAGATGACCTGCCCGCCGGCACGACCGCCATCGCCCACACCCGCTGGGCCACGCACGGGGCCCCGAACGACGTCAACGCCCATCCCCATGCCGATTGCGGCGGGACCATCGCGCTGGTCCACAACGGCATCATCGAGAACGCCGATGTCCTGCGCAAGCGGCTGGCCGCGCGTGGTCACCAGTTCCGGTCCGAAACGGACTCTGAGGTCCTGGCGCACCTGATCGAAGACGCATACGAGGGCTCGCTTGCCGATGCGGTCATGGCGGTACTGCCGTCGGTGGAGGGGACCTACGGGATCGCCGTGGTTGCGGGCCGGGAGCCCGGCGTGCTGGTGGCGGCCCGCATGGGCTCGCCGCTGCTGGTCGGGGTCGGCGACGGGGAGTGCTTCGTTGCGTCCGACGCCGCGGCCGTCATCTCCCACACCCGCTCCGTCGTGTACCTCGACGACGGCGAGGTCGCGGTGTTGCGTCCCGACAGCCACCAGATCTACGACCAGCAGACGGTCCGGGTCGAAAAGAAGATCCGGACCATCGACTGGGAGATCGGTGCCGTGGAGCGGGGTGGCTACGCCCACTTCATGCTCAAGGAGATCATGGAGCAGCCGGTGAGCATCCGGAACACGGTGCGGGGACGCCTCCTCGAGGAAGAGGGCACCGCGCGGCTTGGCGGTCTCAATATGCCCGACGAAGCCCTGCTCGAGGTCGACCGGGTGGTGCTGATCGCCTGCGGGACGTCGTGGCATTCGGCGCTCATCGGCGAGTATCTGATCGAGGAGCATGCCCGGATTCCCTGCGAAGTGGAGTACGCGTCAGAGTTCCGCTATCGCAACCCGATTCTCGACGAGGACACCCTCGTGGTCGGCATCTCGCAGAGTGGCGAGACGGCCGACACCCTGGCAGCCCTGCGCGAGGCCCGGCACCGCGGCGCCCGGACCATTGGCCTCGTGAACGTCGTCGGATCGAGCATTGCCCGTGAGGTGGATGGGGGCATCTACCTCCACGCCGGCCCCGAGATTGGGGTGGCGAGCACGAAAGCGTTCACGTCCCAGGTCGCGGCCCTCGCGATGCTCACGCTCCGGATGGCGCGGTTGCGCCACCTGTCCGTCCTGAAGGGCCGGGAGATCGTCGACGCCATTCAGCGGCTGCCGGCGCAGATCGAGCGGGTCCTGGCGAGCGCGGCCGCGGTCGAGGCCGTGGCCGACCGGTTTGCGCGCACCACCAACGCCCTCTACCTCGGTCGGGGCTACAATTTCCCGGTCGCGCTGGAAGGGGCCCTGAAACTCAAGGAAATCTCCTACATCCACGCCGAGGGCTACCCCGCGGCGGAGATGAAGCACGGCCCAATTGCCCTGATCGACGACATGATGCCCGTGATCGTCGTGGCACCCCGGGACGGGACGTATGCCAAGGTCGTCTCGAACGTGCAGGAGGTACGCGCGCGGGGCGGGCGGGTGATTGCCGTGGTGACGGAGGGGGATGAAGAGATCACGCGTCTCGCGGATCACGTCTTCCCGATTCCGGCGACGATCGATGCCCTGACGCCGATCCTGAGCGTGCTCCCGTTGCAGTTGTTCGCCTACTACATCGCAGTCCGACGTGGCTGTGATGTGGATAAGCCGCGTAACCTGGCGAAGTCGGTGACGGTGGAGTGAGAGCAACGGCAGGAACGGCAGGAACGGCAGAGACGGCAGCCGAGGAATCCTGCCGCTCTTCCTGCCGTCACTGCCGTGGCGAGGTGGCGGCGGGGCGAGGGGCTGCCGGGGAGAGAGCGGGGATCGGGACGAGGCCATGAGAGTCGTCCTCCAGCGGGTCACGCGTGCCTCGGTCACGATTGGCGGGCAGGAAACGGCTGCCATCGGCAGAGGCTACCTGGTACTGGTAGGGTTCACCCAGACCGACACCACGGAGGCCGTGGCGTGGATGGCGGAGAAGATCGCCGGTCTGCGGCTCTTCCCGGATGATGCTGGGCGGATGAACCTCCCCCTGGACGCGGTCGACGGGGCCGTGCTCGTCGTCTCGCAGTTCACCCTCTATGGCGATGCACGCAAGGGGCGGCGCCCGTCGTTCGTGGACGCCGCAGATCCGGATCAGGCGGTGCCGCTCTACGAAGCCTTCCTGGTCGCCCTGCGCGAGCAGGGGCTGCGCGTCGCCGCGGGCGTGTTCGGCGCGATGATGGCCGTCGAGCTGGTGAACGACGGCCCGGTCACGCTCCTGCTCAAGCGATGATCATCCTCGCGTCCGGGTCGCCGCGGCGCACCCAACTGCTCACGCTCCTCGGTATCGCGCATGAGGTCGACGCCGCGCACGACGTCGATGAGACGCCGTTCCCGGACGAGACCCCGGTGGCGTTGGCACTCCGGTTGGCACGGGCAAAGGCCGAGCGTGTGGCCCGCCGCCACCGCGACCGACCGGTGCTTGCCGCGGACACGGTGGTGGTGCTCGGCACGGAGGTGCTCGGCAAGCCTGCCGGCCCGGCCGACGCCGAGGCGATGCTGGCCCGGCTCGCGGGGCGTGATCACGAAGTCGTGACGGCGGTGGCCCTCGCGGTGGATGGGCGGCTCACCGACCAGGTGGATCGGACCCGCGTCTGGTTCCGCCCGCTCGATGCCGCCATGATCCGGGACTACGTTGCCACCGGAGAGCCGCTGGACAAAGCGGGGTCCTACGGACTGCAGGGATATGGCGCGGTGCTGGTGGAACGGATCGAGGGGGACTGCTTCGGGGTGATCGGGCTCCCACTCCGACTCGTCGTGCAACTCCTGGACGACGCGGGGCACCCCTACCGATTCGGGGCGTGACCGTCGGCAGCCATCAAGTGGTCAGGAACCGAGCTTGACCCTGTAGACCGGGACCCGCTTCGCCTTACCCTTGAGGTCCAGCGGTTCGAGGGCCTCGGCCTCGGGCGGACGCTTCAGCTCCCGCATGAAGGGCTCCGACACCAGGATATCTCCCGGGCCGGCCTTGGAGCAGAGGCGTGACGCGACGTTCACGGCATCGCCGATGACGGTGTACTCGAGCCGCTGCTGGCTGCCGATGTTGCCCGCGAACACCTCGCCGAAGTTGATGCCGATCCCAATCTTGACCTGCTGACGTCCGTCCTGCTCCCATTTCGCGTTGAGCTCCGCGAGGACCTGCTGCATCTCCATCGCGGCCAGCATTGCCCGGTCGGCATCGTCCTCATGGGCAATCGGCGCGCCCCAGAGCGCCATGATCGCGTCACCCATGAACTTGTCCAACGTGCCGCCGTGCTTGAAGACGATCTCCACCATCTCGGTGAAGTACTCGGTGAGCAGCCGGGCAATGTCGTCCGGGAGCATGCTCTCCGACATGGACGTGAACCCGCGGATGTCCGAGAAGAAGATCACCACCGGTCGCTTCGCGCCGCCGAGCTGGATCTCCCCCTCCTGCGAGGCGATCTCCTCGGCGAGGTTCGGGGCGAAATACCGCTGGAAGTTCGACAGCACGACCGCTTCCCGGCGCAGCCGGTCGGTCAGCGAGCTGTTCTCGATCGCGACGGCCGCGATACCCGAGAACGCGATCAGGAAGTCGAGGTCCTCGTCGGAGAAGGAGTTCGTCGCGGTCAGGTTGTCCACGTAGATGATGCCGATCACGATCCCGCCACGTCCCATCAACGGGGCACACATGGCGCTGCGCACGCTCTGCATCATGATGGACTTGCCCTTGAACCGTTCGTCCGCCGCCGCGTTGTCGGTCAAGATGGCGAGGCGTTCGTCCACCGCGCGTTGCGCGATCGAGCGCGGCACGTGCCGACTCCCGGCCCCGCCGGCGAGATCGCCAAGTCGCGTGTGCGACACCCGCGGAATCAGTTCTTTGGACGTCGGCTCGACCATGAGGATCGAGACGCGGTCCACGTCCATCACCTGGAACGTGATGTCGACGACCCGCTCGAGCAGCTTGTCCACGTCTTGGTGTCGGGACAGCTCCTTCGAGATGTCGAGCAACAGACCCATGGCGCGTGCGCGGCGTTCGTCAACCGATTCTCCCGCCACCTTGAGCTGCTGCGGGCCGCTGACCCGTGCCTTCGGTGCGTCTTCCTCCTCGACGGGCACACGCCGGACGATCGTGGCGCCCGCCGGCATGCTGAAGGGCGTCGAGTCGATGCCGGTCTGCGGCTTGATGGGGGTGACTTCCCGAATGTGAAACGCCACTTTGCCGAACGTGACGACGTCCCCGTCGGTGGCGGTTGCCTCGGTGATGCGGGCACCGTTCAGGAACGTGCCGTTGCTCGAACCAAGGTCCCGGACGAGCACGCCGCTGGGCGCCAGCTGCAGCTCGGCGTGCCGACGGGAGATGGTAGGGTCGAAGATCGGCACGTCACTGGTCGCCGCTCGGCCCACCAACTTCAGGCCGCCGGCCGGCAGATCGATGTGCTGATCGCCGGTCGCGGCGAACATCTTGAATGCTCTCACGGCTGCGTCTCCCGGGCGGGGAATATACCCCCCGCCGGGGGGGGGCGCGATCCGGCCAGCGCGAGGGCCGCGAGCACCCCGGAGGCCTTGTGCTCCGTCTCGGCGAACTCCCGTTCGGGGTCGGAGTCGGCAACGATCCCGGCGCCTGCCTGCACGTGGGCCGTTCCGTGGCGCAGCACGGCGGTGCGAATCGCGATGGCGGTGTCCATGGCCGTCGCGCCCCAGCCGAGGTACCCGACGGCCCCGGCGTAGGCGCCCCGCCGGGTGGGCTCCAGCCCATCGAGCAGCTCCATCGCGCGGAGCTTGGGCGCACCGGTCACCGTGCCGGCCGGAAAGCACGCCCGCAGCACGTGCTCGGCGTCACGCCCCGGCCCGAGGTCGCCGCGCACCTCGGAGACCAGATGCTGGACGTGCGAGTAGCGTTCCAGGTGACGGTCCGCCGTGACCCGCACCGACCCGAATGCCGCCACGCGACCCACGTCGTTGCGCCCGAGGTCGACCAGCATGGCGTGTTCCGCCAACTCCTTGGGGTCGGCTCGCAGCGCCTCGGCGAGCGCGCGATCGTCGTCCGCCGTCTCCCCCCGTGGGCGGGTGCCCGCGATGGGCCGGACGGTGACGATCCCGTCGTCGAGGCGTACCAGGACCTCGGGAGAGCTGCCGACGATGGTGGTGTCGTCGAGCGTCAGGTGGTAGAGGTACGGCGCCGGATTCAGCGTCCGCAGCGCGCGGTAGACCTGGAGCGGCGGTGCCGCGCACGGCACGTCGAGGCGCCGCGCGAGCACCGCCTGGAAGATGTCGCCCGCGGCGATGTGCGCCTTGAGGTCCCGGACACCTTGGAGGAACCGCTCTGGCGGGTACGGCGACGTCGTGGCGGGCCGGGGTGGGGTGGCGAGGGCGAGCGGCGCCAGGGCGGGCGGATGCGTCAGGCGGGCCCGCAGGTGTTCGAGTCGATCGACCGCAACGTCGTAGGCGCGCCGGACCGCCGCGGGATCGCGTTCGGGCGGTGGGGTCGTGGTTACCGCCATCGCGCGCCCAAACGCGTTGTCGAAGATGAGCACGGTCTCTGCCATCATGAACACGGCATCCGGCATGCGCAGGTCGTCGGTCGGGCCGCCCGGGAGGCGCTCGAACGCGCGCACCGCATCGTAGGCGAGGCAGCCGACGGCGCCGCCGAGAAAGCGCGGGAGACCGTGTACGCGCCT
>JAOUDR010000433.1 GCA_029859185.1 Gemmatimonadota bacterium | reverse complement strand
CCAGCTGGACGCAGTGCGCACCGCCCTAGCGACCCGCTCACATGCAGACACGCAAGGGGACCACCGATGAAAACACTCACGCTGCCCAAGGCGCGACTGGACTTCCTGGTCTCCGTGCTCCAGCAGTTCGGCGAGATCCACGGCCCGGTGGCCCAGGGCGACCGGTTCGTCTTCCGCCGGCTGCGGCGCTGGTCCGACGCGCGGCTCGACTACACGCGGACCATCCTGCCGCTCAAGAAGTACTTCCTCCCCCCGCGCGAGCGGCTGTTCCGCTACCGGCGGGGCGAGGGGTACGTGGCGGACACGACCGACCTGGAGCGGCGCATCGTCCTGTTCGGCGTGCACGCCTGCGACATCTACGGCCTCAACATCCTCGATCAGGTGTTCGGCGGCCGCTACCCGGATCCGTATTACCAGACCCGCCGGCGGCAGGTGGCCGTCGTGGGCATCGACTGCACGCCGGATGAACACTGCTTCTGCCGCTCGATGCGGGCCGACGTCGTCACACGCGGCTTCGACCTGTTCCTCCAGGACCTCGGCGACCGCTATCTGACGTTCGTCGGGACGGCCCTCGGGGACGACATGGTCCTGGCCACGGAAGGGCTGTTCCAGCCCGTGACCCGGGACGACGTCGAGGACTACAAGCGACGGTCCGCGGACCGCGAACGCATGTTCCGCCTCGAAGCCGAGATCCGGGATCTGCCCGAGATCTTCGAGATGGAGTACGGTAGCCGGCTCTGGGACGAGCTCGGCGAGCGCTGCCTCGGCTGCGGCGCGTGCAGCATGGTCTGCCCCACGTGCTACTGCTTCGACGTCGCCGACGAGGTCGCCCTCGGCAGCACCGACGGCGCGCGCGACCGTGTGTGGGATTCCTGCCTGTTCGCCTCGCATGCGGCGGTGTCGGGTGGCGAGAACTTCCGCGCGAGCCGGGCGAGCCGGATCAAGTTCCGCTTCTACCACAAGCAGCGCGGGTTCGTCGCGGAGTACGGCCGCCCGAGCTGCGTCGGCTGCGGCCGGTGTCTCGACGTGTGCCCCGCGGGCATCGACATGGTGGAGATCATCGCCGGTCTTCGGGAGGTGGATCATGCCGCGGCTCAGTGAGGCCATGACGGCGTACCGGCCCGTCCTCGCGGCCAATCCGTACCAGCCCCTGCCCGCGCACATCGTGCGAATCCACCGCATGGTGCCGGACAACCACCTGTTCACGCTCCGGTTTGCGGACGACCGGCAGGCCACCGAGTTCCGCCACCGGCCGGGGCAGTTCATCATGCTCAGCGTGCCGGGAGCCGGCGAGGCGCCCATCTCGATCTCGTCCTCCCCCACCCGTCCGCAGGTGCTCGAGCTGTGCGTGCGCCGGACTGGCCGGGTGACGGATGCGCTGTATCGCCTGCGCTCGACCGACGTGGTCGGCATCCGCGGGCCGTACGGCAACGGGTTCCCGGTGGAGGAGCTGGCCGGCAACGACCTGCTGCTCGTGGCCGGCGGCCTCGGGATGGCGCCGCTGCGGTCGCTGCTCTGGTACGCCCTCGACTCCCGGGACCATTACGGGAGCATCACGCTGATGTACGGCGGGCGCACCCCGGCCGACATGCTGTTCCGCGACGAGCTGGTCTCGCTCGCGGATCGTCCGGACTTGACCTGTCTGCTCAGCGTGGACCGCGACCCCGACGGCGGCTGGCCACAGCAGATCTGCCGGCTCCCGGAGCTGTTCGAGCGGGTGCGGCTCCAGCCGGCCACGACGTACGCGGCCATCTGTGGACCGCCCATCGTCTACCGGCTGGTGCTCAAACGGCTGCTGGCGCTCGGCTTCTCCAAGGACCGGATCCTCATGTCATTGGAGCGCCGCATGAAGTGCGGGATCGGCATGTGCGGACACTGCAGCGTGGGATACCGCTACACCTGTCTCCACGGGCCGATCTTCACCTACTGGGATGCCATCAACCTGCCCGAGCTCGTCTGAGCTCGGGGGGAGACGACGATGACCGCCACGCACTCCGCTCCCAAACCCATCGTGGGGATCGTCGGGCTCACCGGCTGTGCTGGAGATCAGCTCGTCGTGCTCAATTGCGAGCGCGAGCTGCTCGACCTTGCCCAGCTCGTGGACCTGCGCGAGTTCCCGATGGCCTCCTCGAACGGTGCCGAGGGCGTCGCGCTGGACATTGCGTTCGTCGAGGGCGCCGTCGTCAGCCAGCGGGACGAGGACGTGCTGCACGGGGTCCGCGAGCGGGCCCGGACGCTCGTCGCACTCGGGACCTGTGCTGCGTGGGGCGGCGTGGCGGCGCTCGACCGCCTGTTCGACCGCGACCAGCTGGTGCGTGACGTGTACGGCGACGCCGGCGCGGCGTTCGACACGCGCCCGGCGCGCTCGGTCCGTGACGTCGTCGCGGTGGAGTACGTGATCCCGGGGTGCCCCATCGAGCGGGACGAGCTGCTCCAGGCCATCGCCCACCTGCTCCAGGGCAACCCGCCGCTCCCGCGGGACGTGCCGGTATGCGCGGAGTGCCGGATGCGGGAGTCGAACTGTCTGCTCATGGAACGCGGGGTGATCTGCTGCGGTCCCGTCACGGTGGGCGGCTGCAACGCCCGCTGCCCGGCCGTGGGGACACCGTGCATCGGCTGCCGCGGGCCGTCGCCCGACGCGAATCTCCCCGCCGCGCTCGCCGCCTTTGCCGAACAGGGGATCATCCAGGACGAGGCCCGGCGCCGCCTCGAGCTGTTCGCCGCCATCCCCATCTCCCGCACGGAGGAGCCCGCATGACCACCCGCATCACGATCGAGCATCTCGCGCGCGTCGAAGGCCACGGCGGGGTGACCGTCGAGCTGCAGGACGGCCGGGTCGAAACGGTGCGGTTCGACATCATCGAGGGTGCGCGTCTGCTGGAGGGGCTCGTACGGGGCCGGCGCTACGACGAGGTGGCGCCCATTGCCTCGCGGATCTGCGGGATCTGCTCCGCCGCCCACACCCTCACCTCGAATCTCGCAACCGAGCGGGCGTTCGGCATCACGCCGAGCGTCCGGACCGAGCGGTTGCGCGACCTGCTGCTCCGCGGGGAGAACATCCAGAGTCACGCCCTGCACATCTTTCTGCTCGCGCTCCCCGACTACTCCGGCGCCGCGAGCGTGCTCGAGCTCGCCGCCGACCAGCGGGACGTCGTGGAGCTCGGACTCCGGCTCAAGCGGCTGGGGAACACGATCCAGGAGACCGTGGGTGGGCGAGCCGTGCACCCCGTCACGCCGGTGGTCGGCGGATTCACCAGCCAGCCGTCCGTCGATGCCCTGCTGGCGCTGCGAGACGCGCTGCAGCTCGGTCGCCAGGACGCGCTGGATGCGGTGGCGGTGGTCGCGGGTCTGGCGCGCCTGGACTTCGGACGCAGCCCGAC
>JAOUDR010000432.1 GCA_029859185.1 Gemmatimonadota bacterium | reverse complement strand
TCCCCGGCCGCAGCACGTAGATCCCCGCCCCATAGGTCCCGACCCAGAGAGCGGAATCCGGGGCGCGGGCAAGGGCGAGGACGTGGGGCGAGCCCGGGAGCGGGGGGAGTTCCTGTGCAGCAAGGGGAAGGAGTGGGAGAAGGGGCAGGAGCGGGAGCCACCACCGCATGCGCCACATGCTCGGCTCTTCCCGCCTGACTGCCCGGCCGCCTGACCGCCTGACCATCATATTGGCATCACCCGAATGAGATCGATGTTCGCTCGCCGGGACCGCGTCACGGCGAAGAGCACGGCGTCGGCCACATCCGAGGGCTGCAGCATGGCGGCGCGGTTGGGGAGGTCGTGCTGCCGGTCGGGGTCGATCGGATCCCACAGCGACGTGTCCGTGGGACCGGGAGAGACGAGCGTCGTCCGCAGCCCACGGCCCGCGTATTCCGCCTTGAGCGTCTCGTGCAGTCCCCGCACCCCGAACTTGCTGGCGGCATAGGCCGCATTGCCGGGGAAGCCCACGTGATCGGCGATGCTCCCGATGGTGACGACGTGCCCGTCGCGCTCGACCATGGCGGGCACGAACGCCCGCAGCACCAGGAACGCGCCGAGCAGGTTCACGTCGATCTGCCGGAGGAATTCCTCGCCGGTCGTTTCGACCAGCGGCTTGAGCAGGAAGGTCCCGGCGTTGTTGACGAGGATGTCCGGCGGCCCGACGGTTGCCAGCAGCGTCTCGGCGGCCCGCGCGACGTCCCGCTCGACGGTCACGTCGCAGCGCAACTCGACCCGACGGTCATGCCCTCCGGTCCGTCGAAGCCCCTCGAGTGGGCGCTCATCCGTGGCGGACCGGGCGAGCCGCACCACCAGCGCGCCCGCGCCCTCCAGCGCTTCCGCCACCGCCCGCCCGATCCCGCGGCTCGCGCCGGTGACGACGGCCACCTTGCCGCCGAGCGCGCTCACCCGATGCCGTGCTGTCCGCCGTGCACCAGGCGCAGGAACTCGTCGCGCGTCTTGAAGTCCTCGCGGAAGACGCCACGCACGGCGCTGGTCACGGTCTTCGAATTTTGCTTCTCGACGCCACGCATCATCATGCAGAGATGGAACGCCTCGATCACTACCCCTACGCCATGCGGGCGCAGGGCCCGCATGATGGCGTCGGCGACCTGATCGGTGAGGCGTTCCTGCACCTGGAGCCGCCGCGCAAACACGTCCACGATGCGCGGCACCTTGGACAGGCCGATGATGCGGCCGTCCGGCACGTAGGCGACGTGCGCCCGCCCGAAGAACGGCAGCATGTGGTGCTCGCACATCGAGTAGATCTCGATGTCGCGCACCACGATCATACTCTCGTGCGCCTCCTCGAACACGGCGTCATTGATGACGTCGTCGACGCAGGTCTCGTAGCCCCGGGTGAGCCACCGCATGGCCTCGGCCACGCGCATCGGGGTCCGCAGCAGGCCCTCGCGCTCCGGGTCTTCGCCGATGAGCGCCAACTGCTCGTGCACGAGGGTTGCGTAGCGCTGTTCGATGTCCGCGCGCTGATCCGCAAGCGTGGCACACTCGTCGTGCGTGGTCGCGATCTCTTCAGCGCGACGTGCGTGCTTTGTGGTCTTTGACGGTGTCACGTGTCCTGCCTTCCTGCCGAGCCCGCCCCGTGGCGCGGTGCCCGAGGTGCCAGACCCGCCAAGCGTATTTTCGCGAAACGCGGAGCACAAGGCCGCCAAACGAAAACACCGCCGGCGGGCCCATGCCCGCCGGCGGCGCAGCCAAAGAGCGGAGAGTTTACTGAAGCCCGAATCAATACGTCCCGAGCCCTAGCAATGACGTCTGCCTTCCCCCGAGGGGCATGACATCAACCACCGCATCTGGACCCGTGTCCGAGCGTGTTGGCTCAGTAACGAGGTCCCCACTCCCTGACCTACCGGCAATATAGGATCGCAACCGACCGAGTCAAGAAAGCGCCGGGTTAGTCTGTAGCGACCGCCGGACGTCACCCCCTTCGATGACGGGTCCGCTTCCGGCGCGCCGGGTGACGCGGGCGCGCTGCGTATGCGCGGATACGCAGGATGCGGGATAGGCAGGTTACTTGCCGCCTTTCTCCAACCCTTACGCTGGCCGAGCGGCGGCGTAAGTGGCATCTTTGGAGGGAGTTGATGCCCCGATCCCGAAGCTCCTGGGCCGAGCGATAGGCAGGTCAATGCGCTTCGCGGATCCGGGGATGTGTCAGTCTACTATGAGTTAGCCAGCGCTAAGCCTCTGGACTACTCGACGCCGCGCACCACACGATGAAGCTCGAGGTTGGTTGTGACAGTTCTGCACGAGTTCTTGGAGCATGACGTCGAAGGGTATCTCTTCCACGATCTAAGGGCCATGCAGGGCGTCACGGCTCCGCCCGATGCCCCGGGTGGGGGCCTTGGCTATCCTCTGCTGATCACCACGCTGGCGGGAATCGAGCTTCTGGGGGCAATACTTAGCCGGCGCCCGTTCAATACCAACTCGGGCCGCCAGTACTTCGCCGATTACTGGCACCGGTTCCTGTACCCGTCCAACCAACCCCCGCCTCCTGAGATAGACGTCGTGTACCAGCTTGCGAGACACGGGATCGCTCACAACTTTCTGCTCAAGGGACCCTTGGGGGTCGTTAAGGGTCAACCCAGTCATCACTTGAAGCACGTCGGAGGCCGTTTCCTGATTGATGCGACGCAGCTCGCAAACGATCTGATGTTCTCCTACGAAACGAGAGTGAAGCCCCATGTCAGTGCTCCCAACGCCGACGTCGATCCGGTTCAAATGACCGACCGTTTGACGGAAATCGCCAGCGCCTACCAAGGTCAAGCACACCCGCTGATTCAGCCGATCATGGGACCCGCGATGGCCGCGACGGGCCCTCTACCACCTGGGAGCGGTCCATCGGGTCCCACTGGACCTATCTCTTCGGACGTCAGCAGTTCCGGTCTACCCAAGCCACCGATGGCTCCGTGACCGCGCTGGCTAACCAGCAAATGCTGCTGCCGGGCACGTACGTTTGAAAGGAAGTCGTAGGGTCGTGCGCATGGTGAGATCAAGCTACGTTCAGCATCCTGCTGCTGGCGACGAGTTTGCCCGCAGCAGATTTGCGAGTCGTTAGCCAGCTCATGAAGCACACCACGTGGACGTGGATTCCGTTCTTGGCCGCCTGCGTTGCCAGTGACGCGCCGATACGCGTCGTTCTACCGCTCGATTCAATGCCCGCCGCACTTCAGCAATGCTCAAGGGCAGTGCCGTCTCCGATTACGGGGTTCTGGGAGCCCCTGGGATCCGACCTCGAGGGAGCTCCTGATCGGATCGAGGCCGCACTGGATAGCGCCTTGGCGCGTCTGCGGATTGGGGGTCGCGTGGTGACCGCGCAGTATGGCTGGCAG
>JAOUDR010000430.1 GCA_029859185.1 Gemmatimonadota bacterium | reverse complement strand
CTGGGGCCTGGCGCCTAGTCTCGCCTGGCGGCTGAGCGTTCCGACGAGGCTCGCCGAACGACAACACCTTGCGCCGCGGGAGACGCGCACGTTGCGGCTGATTGCCCGGCGCACCTGGCGTTTCTTCGAGACGTTCGTGAACGAGGAGGAGCACGCACTCCCGCCCGACAACTTCCAGGAAGATCCCGAGCCGGTGGTCGCCCACCGTACCTCACCGACCAACATGGGGCTGTACCTGCTGAGCACGATGGTCGCCCACGACTTCGGTTGGATCGGGATCTCGGACATGGTGCAACGGCTCGAGGCAACCCTGGGGACGATGACCACCATGCGCCGGGTCCACGGTCACTTCGTCAACTGGTACGACACGAGGGACCTTCGGCCGCTCGATCCCCTCTACATCTCCACCGTCGACAGTGGGAACCTCGCGGGGCATCTCATCGCGCTGGCGCAAGGATGCCGCCAACTCGTACGGCGACCGCCGGTGGGCCGACACGTCTTGGATGGAATCCGCGACGCGCTCGATCTCGTGCTCGAGTCGGTGGATGGCGCCACGTTCGGCCCGCGGACCGAGATGGTCACGGCGTCGGAGGTGCAGGACGCCCTGGACGCAATGGCGGCCGTGCTGGATGATCCCCCCGCGTCGCTGCCCGAATGGGGTTCCCGGTTCGAGCAGCTGGAGGCCCGGGCGGAGAACCTGCTCGACATCATCCGCACGCTTGCCGCCGGCGCGGGGACCGAGTCCGGCCCGGAGGTCCTGGCCTGGGGAACCGCCGTCCGGGATACGGTCCGGAGTCACGCCCGTGACCTCGCCATGGCCCACGCCGCCGACCCGGACGTGTCCGCGGCAGCGGCAATCACGCTCGAGCATCGCCTCTCCGCCATCGCGCTCCGGGCGGAACAGATGGCCCAGGCGATGGACTTCCGATTCCTCTTCGATTCCTCGCGCAAGCTGTTCGCGATCGGTTTCCGGGTGGCCGACAATACCCTCGACCCCAGCTACTATGACCTGCTGGCCTCGGAAGCGCGGCTGGCAAGTTTCGTGGCCATCGCCAAAGGGGATGTGTCACCACGGCACTGGTTTCTCCTTGGCCGGTCGCTCACGCCGGTGGGGCGCGGCGCGGCGCTGGTGTCGTGGTCGGGTTCGATGTTCGAATACCTGATGCCGTTGCTGGTGATGGAGCAGCCCGCCGGCAGCCTGCTGGACCTCACGTGCCGCCTCGTGGTTGGGCGGCAGGTACGGTATGGCGCGGAACGCGGGGTCCCCTGGGGCGTCTCCGAGTCAGCCTACAACGTGCGGGACGTCAAGCTCACCTATCAGTACTCGGATTTCGGGGTGCCCGGGCTGGGACTCAAGCGCGGGCTCTTCGAGGACGTAGTCGTGGCACCCTACGCCACCGCCCTCGCGGCGATGGTCGATCCCAAAGCGGTCATCGACAACATCGCCCACCTCGAAGCGGCCGGGGCCCACGGCACCTATGGGTTCTGCGAAGCGCTGGATTTCACGCCGTCGCGGCTTCCCGAGGACGAACGGGTGGCCGTCGTGCGCGCGTACATGGCGCACCATCAGGGGATGACCATCGTCTCCCTGGGCAACGTCGTGCACGACGGCCTCACCCAGCGACGCTTCCACGCGCATCCCATGATCCAGGCATCGGAGCTCCTGCTCCAGGAACGGACGCCGCGTGCGGTGGCCGTCACCCGCCCACGCGGGGAGGAAGTGCTGGTGGCCGTCCACGTGCGCGACCTCGTGCCACCAACCCTGCGCCGGTTCGAATCGCCGCACGACATCTCGCCGCGCACCCATCTCCTCTCGAATGGTCGGTATCTGGTCATGGTCACGGCGGCCGGCTCCGGCTTCAGCCGGTGGCGCAACCTCGCCGTCACCCGGTGGCGTGAGGACACGACCCGAGATTGCTGGGGCACCTTCATCTTCCTGCGAGACGCAAAAACCGGTGACGTCTGGTCGGCTGGGTTCCAGCCGAGTGGCACCGAAGTGGACCGGTACGGCGTCGTGTATGCCGAAGACCGGGCCAAGATCACGCAGCGCGACCGGTCCCTGTCGATCACGCTCGAGATCGTGGTGTCGCCCGAAGACGACGCCGAACTGCGCCAGCTGACGGTGACCAATCTCGAGAATCGTGAGCGCGAGATCGATGTCACCTCCTATGCAGAGGTCGTCCTGGCGCCGCAGGCGGCGGACGAGGCCCATCCCGTCTTTTCGAACCTGTTTGTGGAAACCGAAATCGTTCCTGACATCGAGACGCTGCTGGCCACCCGGCGTCGCCGTTCGGCGGACGAGCCACAACCATGGCTGGCGCACCTCGCCGCGGTCGAAGGGAAGCTGGTCGGCACGTATCAGTACGAGAGCGACCGCGCCCGTTTTCTGGGCCGGGGCCGCGGGATCCGGGCGCCGGTCTCGGTGATGGAGGGCGAACCGCTCACGAACACCGCGGGGACGATTCTGGATCCCATCGTGAGCCTGCGGTATCGGGTCGCGATCCCGCCCGGCGAAACGGTCCGCCTCGTCTTCACCACGCTGGTGGCGCCTTCGCGGGAAGACGCCCTCGACCTCGCGGAGAAGTACCGCCAGCCGGAGACGTTCGAGCGAGAGAGCGCGCTGGCCTGGATGCACGCGCAAGTCCAGCTGCACCACCTCAGGATCACCCAGGACGAGGCGCATCTCTTCCAACGTCTGGCCAATCGTATGCTGTACGCCGATCGCACGTTGCGCACCACGTCCAAGGACCTGGCCGCCAATCGTCGGGGTCCCTCCGGCCTCTGGGCGTACGGCATCTCCGGCGATCTCCCGATCGCCGTCGTCCGCGTCGAGCGCGACGAGGAGCGGGACGTCGCGCGGCAACTCCTGCGGGCGCACGAGTACTGGCAACTCAAAGGGATCGCATCCGACTTGGTGATCCTCAATGCGAAGGGCACCTCCTACGCCAAGGATCTCCAGGAGGCGTTTGAGGCCATGGTGCGGGCGCGCCAGTCCGCGCTCGGCGGTGAGACGGACGGCGCACGGGGGAACGTGTTCGTGCTGCGGGAGGACCTCTTGCCTTCGCGAGACCTGGTCCTGCTGCGTTCGGCGGCGCGTGTGGTGGTCCTGGCAACCGCGGGCACGTTGTCCGAGCAGGTGATCCGGCTAGCGCGCTTGCGGCCGGGACCGGTGCCGCCCCGGCTCCGCGCACCGCGCGAAGAGGCGAAACCGGTGCCCTCCCCAACGCTCGATCTCGCGTTCTTCAACGGCCTGGGGGGATTCTCACCGGACGGCCGCGAGTACATCACGGTGCTGGGCCAGGGACAGTGGACGCCGGCCCCCTGGATCAACGTCGTGGCAAATCCGGACTTCGGGTTCCAGGTCTCCGAGTCGGGCTCGGGCTACACGTGG
>JAOUDR010000431.1 GCA_029859185.1 Gemmatimonadota bacterium | reverse complement strand
CTCTCATCCAGGACGCCTCACGCGCCGGTCCACGGTGGGGCACTGTCTTGCTCGCACACCGACGGGGCCAACGAGTTTCGGTTGGCCTGGCTCATGTCGAGACCGGAGCACAGTGCGTGACCGTCCTTCGCTCCTCTGCATCTGATGATCGCGCGGGCGGCAGTCCTCTACCGGCCACCGCCAAGTTCCCCTTCCCCGACACCCTCGTGCTCGACCGACCCCACCGCGCCCGTCATCGCGTCCACGTGCACCTCGTACACACCAGGCTTGCCATCCACGCGCAGATCGAACGAGTAGAGCGGTGCGGACACTGATACCATCAACGTCCATCCGCGTGTCGAGGAGCAATCGCCGCGCTGCCACGATTCTGGCCATCGCTCCTCGCGCGCGCTACCTTCGCACCCGGCACCCGACGAGACGACCCCGATGACCCTGTCCCGCCGCACCCTGCTCAAGCTGGGTCTCAGCGCCGGCGCAGCGGCGAAGCCGCTGCCGTTGCACCGCGTCCGCCTGACGGGTGGACCGCTCTAGCACGCCCAGGACCTCGACGCGCAGTATCTGCTGCAACTCGAACCCGACCGCCTGCTGGCGTACTACCGCGAGCGGGCAGGACTGCGCCGGAGGGCGGAGCCGTACGGCGGCTGGGACGGCGGCGGGCGCAATCTCACGGGGCATATCGCCGGCCACTATCTGTCGGCGGTGAGCCTGATGTGGGCCGCGACGGGAGGCGCTAGACGATACGACGGAGCACGCGCACCTGATGAGCGGCTGCGCATCCACCGACCGTATGTCCCTGCAACATGACGTCCCCGAGGCCCACCGGGCCCCGGGGACGTGGCGGTCATCCATGTCCGGTTCCGCTCAGCTCTTCTTCACGACGATCAGGAACTTCGAGGGCATCCAGAACTGCTCCGGAGCCTCGATCTGGACCTCCCCACGGATCTTCCCGCCGTTCTTCGGCGGCTGCGCCAGATAGGCGAGGTCCTGGCGTGACGCGATCACGTAATCGGCGGTCGAGTCTGGAAGGGGAATCTCCGTCACCTCCCGGAGATTGATCCGCGTGAACTGACTCGGGTCCAGCTGGCGCGCCGGCCGCAACGTCTGCCCGGCCTTGCCGAAGATGAAGAGCACCCGGTGGCCGCCTTCCTTCACGACGATCCCACGATCGATCAGCTCATCCTCGGTGCCGACCACGTAGTAGGCCGTGGCCTGTCGGGTGGCCAGGGTGTTGACCGTGTCCCGCAGAGCCACCGTCTCCGCCTCGAGCTCCGTCACGCGATCGGTGAGAGTGGTGATCGTGACCCGCTGGGCCGCGACCATCTCCTCGAACCCGGACACCGTCTGCTCCAGGGAGGCGACCCGCACCTTTAACGTGTCCGATTCCCGCTGGGCCCGGCGGAGCTGGGTGCGCGTGGAGGCGAGACGCCGCTCCGTCTCGGCCAGACGGGTCGTCACCTGTTCCACCTTGTGGCGCAACGCGGCACGCTGCGCACCCATCGGCGATTCGATCGCCGTGGAGTCGGGTTCCGTCAGGCCTTCGACCTTGTCGAGATCCGCGCTGAGGTCGTTCAGGAGCCGCGCGTTGTCGACCACTTCGTTGAACAGGCTGTCCCGCTGGGCGGCGAGGGTGTCGAGCTGGGCCAGCTGCGCCCGCACCTCCGGGCTGACGCCGGGCTTGCACCCGACCGCCCCCGCCGCCAGGAACGCCAGCGGCAGCCACATCGACAGGGTGCGATTGGCCTTGTTCATGTGTCCCTCCCATTGCCTCGGAGATAGAGAGCAGCGCAGCCTGGCCAACGGACCAAACAGGCCTCGAACGCGGTCCGGTGGCTCGCACCGGACCGACGCCCATCTAACACCACCCTCCTCGCGGTTGCTGTGAGCCACATCACGACGGTGGCGCCGACCGGGGAGTCGCCAAGCACAACGCGTCGTCTGCTCGCGGGTGTCCCGCACTGAAGTGCGGGCTCGGCCAAGCAGCCAGACGCTGAAGCGTGAACTGATCCTGCCGCCCTTAGTAGGCGCCGGCCACGACCGCGCCGGCTGGCGAACCGCTTGCGCGAGGCCGTCCGCCGGTTGAAACTGGAGCGCCGGAGGGCACGTCGGGACAGTAGACACCATCGGCAAGGAGACGAACGCCTTCGGGCAGCGAACGGGAGGTCCCATGGAGTTCCTCGTCCCCCTCATGCCACTGTTTGCCACCCTTCCCCTCGCGGTGGCCGCGGCGTGGATCGTCCATCGCATCCTGGTCCATCGGGAGCGCCACGGGGCCGGCAACGCGCGACTCGAGGACCTCGAACAGGAAGTGCAGGCGCTACACGCCGCGCAAATGGAGTTGCAGGAGCGCGTGGACTTCAGCGAACGCGTGCTCGGGCAGGTCCGCGAAGCCCAGCAGCACCCCTAACCTGAATAGAGTCCAGAATGCAGAGTGCAGAGTGGAGAATGTCATCTGCACTCTGCACTCTGCATTCTGCATTCTGTACTCGTCCGCTCAGCTCGATTCGCCGCCTGCCTGCAGCAGCGTCTCGATTCCGTGCAGCGGAATCGCCGTCCAGGTCGGGCGGTGGTTCAGCTCGTGGGCGACTTCGTACAACGCCTTCTCGAGCTGATAGCAGTCGAGCAGCAGCCGGACATCGTTCGCACTCCGGGGCAGCAGACCGGTGGGCTCGATCGTTTCCCGATAGGCGTCGACGAACGCTCGACTGATCCAGTAGGACCACGCGTCCGCCCAGGGCGCGAGGATATCGACGTCTCCCGGGCGCACGCGCCCGTCGAGCAGCGCCGATCGCGCCGCATAGTCGAACGACCGCAGCATGCCGGCGACGTCGACGAGCGGTGACCGCTTCATCCGCCGCTGATCCAGCGAGAGCGCGTGCTCGCCCTCGAAGTCGACGATGACGAAGTCCCGGCCGGTGAACAGGATCTCGCCCAGGTGATAGTTCCCGTGACAGCGGATCCGCATCCCGCCGAGGCGCCGCTGGGAGACGGCGCGCAGGTGGGCCATCAGCGTGTCGCGCGTCGCGAGGACCGCCGCGGCCCGATCCCGCGTGTCGGGCGGCAGGATGCGCAGGCGTTGGGATAGCAGGGTCAGGCTCTTCTCCGCCTTGGCGCGCAGCGACTGATACAGCGAGCGCTGATACAGGGACGTGAAGGCCTCGGGTGCGAAGGCGTCGTCGTCGGTCCCCGAGCCGAGGGCGAGGTGCAGCTCCGCCGTGCGTAGGCCCAGCAGCCGGGCGGCATCGAGATAGGCACCGGTCAACGCAGTGATGGCCGGCGGATACTCCGCCGACGCGTCAGCCACCACGGATCCCGGATGTCCGGCCGGCAGGCTGACCTCGCCACCGGCGGCGAGCAGATGCTCGAAGAACTGCGTCACCCCGTCCACCACGTA
>JAOUDR010000429.1 GCA_029859185.1 Gemmatimonadota bacterium | reverse complement strand
GTGAATGCCCAACCGTGGTCACGCGGACAACCTGTCCGGGTTCGAGGCGGCCGAAGCCGGCGGCCGACTGCGCCTGCAGTCCACCGACGGAAACCACCATGAACCACAGTGCCAACCCGATGGGCGTTCTCATGCACTCTCCGGTGAAAGGCCCGATCGCACACCCGTGATCTCGCATGTAGTGGGTCGCCGCACCAAGGCCGTGCAGTTTGGTCGAACCCGAGGGGCTTCAGGTATTGCCGGCGATTGGCACCGCCCCCGTGCCTCAGAACCGTACTGCCACCCCGATCCGGCCCGGCGCCAGCAAGGGGGTGACGGTGATGTCCCGCGCACGGGCGTACCGGAGGCGCCATTTGGGAATCAGGGCACCGACCCCGGCACCGAGCAGAGCTCCCGCGGCCCCAGTCCCCATTGCCAGACCAGCAACCAGCCCCCAACTCGCGCACCCGTCGTCGTCGGCGGCCTCGCACAACACCCCCCACCCCAGGAATCCCAAGGGTGTGAGCACGGCGGCGCCCACGATTGCGCCCGTCCACGTTGCGTGGCCGCGGACCCACAGTGAGTCCACCCGGGCCACGTCGACTGGGACCTCGGCGTGGGCGAACAACTCGACGGTCGGATCACGTGGCACTCCACCCAATCGGGTCACGAATCGTGACTTCCCAACCGTACTCACTCGGACGACCTGTCCAGGCTCGAGGCGGCCGAAGTCGGCAGTCGACTGTGCGTGCAGCCCACTGACGAAGGCCACCCCGAAGCACAGTCCCAATCCGATACCAACTCGCATGCTCGCTCCCGTGAAGGGCCTATTCAGCGCACTCACTATGCGGATGGTGGTAGAGACCCGTGACCCAGACGTGACCTGGCGGGCCTTGGTGGCAGGTGTCGGAAACGCGAACGGCCCGGAATACCGGGCCGTTCATGTAGTGGAGGCGCGGGGATTCGAACCCCGGTCCGAACCTGGATCCTACCCAGCGTCTACGTGCGTAGGCTGCGCTTGAGGTCTCCGCCGGCAGGGGCGCAGTCGCCCAACCTGCGAACAAGCTCCTAAATCTCACCCGGCGTGGCGGAGCAGCACGCTAGGCCAGCTCGAATTTGCGATACCTTAGGGTCGCCTCAAGCAGGGCTACGATCTAAGGCAGGTGCGGTAAGCCGAAGCTTACGCAGCCAGGGCCAAGTCAGTATTGGCAGTTGAAACGTTCCCAGCAGGATTTGTCAGGATGCCGGGCACCTGAGCACGCAACCAGGTTTTCACCAAACCCGTCGAAACCAGTCGCCCCCGATTGTCAAAGACCTACCGCAATATACACCGGGCCGGGATCAGGGTCCCGCTCCCGGTCCCTGCGCCACCGGAGCGACCTCGACCCGGTTGCGACCCCGTTCCTTGGCGCGGTACAAGGCGGCGTCAGCGGCCGGATAGAGATTCTCGCGGACCGTCGTGCACGCAGGCATGGCGGCGACCCCCACGGAGCAGCTGAGCGGGATTTCCTGACCGTTCCAGTGGACCGGTGCCCCCGCCACCGTGCTCCGCACCCGCTCGGCAACCTCCATGGCGACCTCCAGGCCCGCCTCCGGCAGCCAGAGCGCGAACTCTTCCCCGCCGATGCGCGCGGCTACGTCCCGGCTCCGCAGGACGCGACGCAGCACGTCCGCGAGATGCCGGAGGGCCGCGTCTCCGGCCACATGCCCGTACCGGTCGTTCACACGCTTGAAGTGATCGAGATCAGCGATGAGCAGCGCAGCGCACCCTGTTTCCAGGGCAATCTGGGCGCGTTCGAGACCCCGCCGGTTGGGAAGCCCCGTCAACTCGTCCGTCCGTGCGCGGACTTCGCGAGCTTCCACTGCTTGCAGATGCGCCACGCGTGGCCCCGCCGCGAATAGCAGGCGCTCCACGGCTTCTCGGGCGTCGGCGTCAAGGCGCTCCGGCGCGCCGAACACCACCAACGCGCCAACCGGGTGGCGTCCCTCCCGTACCGGGAATGCGAGCCCGGCGTCGATCCCACGACGACGGTCGCTACGCGGGTGGCCGAGCAGCTCCTGGGGCGTGAGCCCGGCCACCGGCGCGTCGGTCTCGACGGCCCGCGCCACGGCCGACCCCGGCAGGGCCGACGTCCCTTCCAGCCGGCGGTCGGCACCGGACGACACCCGCAGCAGCGTGAGCACCCCCGAGAACTCGTCGCGCAGGACGAGCGCGGTGGCACGATCGACCTGATGAGCAACGGACTGACACAGCGCGATCGCCGCCGACTCCACGGTCTCGGACAACCCCAGAGCCGTGAGTGCATCCACCGCACCACCGTCCCGCGCCCGCTCGGTGTTCAGCGCCATCTGGTCCGCGATCCCGGCGGCCAGCCGCCAGGCGTCCGCTTGGGCGCGCTCGGCGGCATCGTCGGCGATGGCTGCGGGGAAGGCAAGCGCGACACCAATGCCCCGGTGTCCGGCGGCCACCGCGGTGGCTGGATCGTCGAACCGATGACGGCGCTCGTCAGTGAGGGCCACGCGGGCCAACGCGAGGCCGCGGTCCGTCTGCTCCGCGCTGGCACGACGGGGGTCCGTGACCACCAGTGGCTGCGGTCCGCCATCGAGAACCACACCGACCACGGCACCGTGCGCTCGGCGCAGGAGGTCGAGCACGTGCTCGGTGTCCGCCGTCAGAGGGATGGTGCTGTCTGCGGGCCGAGCCGGTCGTCGCCCAAGCCAGTATCCCGCCACGGCGGCCAACGCGACTGCAAGCGGGATGAGGAACCAGAGCATCGTGGCCGGACGATACCGCGAAGTCCTGCCGTTGGGCAGTCCGCCGCCGCTTCATTGCCTCAGGGGCGCCACCGCTGCTTCAGCGTTCGTGATCCCCGCGACGCGCCCGAGCTGTGTTCCGCAGACCCGGCGGTACTGCGCGCACCCCGCAGCAAGTCGAGCGGGACGACTTCCCAGGCCTCTCGGCGTGAGATCGCGCCGCCGGCAGTAGCGATCACGAGTACCCCAAGCCCAAGCACTCCCGCACCCCACAGGATGGGGGCATTGCCGCAGCATCCGGAGCCGGTATCGTCGCCCGCAGCCGCGTACAAGATGGCACCCAGCCCCACGACCACCACCGCCCCGATCAATCCAACGAGCGCGCCAGATCCGGCATTCGACTTGGTGCCGATCTGTGCCTCGACCTTCGCGATGGTCTCGACGGGGATCCGTGTCGGTGGGCCCTGGTCGTGGGACAGGATCAACACATCCTCATCGAGACCGTCGAGGCGCCCCTGCCCGGTCCGCATGCGGCTTTCAGCCTGGTAGGTCACCCGTAGCCGTTCCCCACGCACGATGACCCCGCCACCGGCTGCCGGCCCCGGGCGCTCGGCGATCTTCGGGATTGCCTTGACCTCGAGCCGCTCGATGTCGGCGAGC
>JAOUDR010000703.1 GCA_029859185.1 Gemmatimonadota bacterium | reverse complement strand
TGGGAACCGCACCCGTGCGTGCCGTACTCATGCGTTGGCTCCCGTGTCTTCACCCACGATAACCAGCTCATCGCCCACGAAGCGATAAGGGGGGATGCTGAGGTTGGTCGGCGCCGGCGAGCCATCGTCCCTGACGCGAGCCGCCAGATCGAACTTCGAGCCGTGGCAGGGACAGAAAAAGCCGCCAACCCAGTCCGCACCGAGATCCGCGGGCGCCACCTCGAATCGCTCGATGGGGGCGCAACCCAGATGGGTGCAGTTGCCAATGACGACGAGGTATTCGGGGCGCAGCGCGCGGGTATCATTCTTGGCGTAAGGGGGCTGTTGCGATTCGTTGGACTCAGGATCCTTCAGCGCCGCTGCGTCGCGGGCCAGCCGCTCGAGCATGTCCTTGCTTCGGTGAAGCACCCACACGGGCTGACCGCGCCACACGACGCGCACCATGGCGCCCTCGTCCAGCTTGCTGATATCAACGGCCACGGGAGCCCCGAGGGCCCGTGCACGGGTGCTGGGCCTGAACGACGCGATAAAGGGCGCTGCCGTGAAGGCCAGGCCCACCACGCCCGTCACGCTGGTGGCCACGGTCAGAAAATGACGGCGGCTTACAGACGCCTCTTCGCTCATCGAGCTAATCCTCTAGAAAGTCCCTGAGTGACTTGCTGCCCGACCCGATACCCTCCGGAAATTGCGGGCTGATCGATCGGATCCACTGTGGAAGTCCGCGACAACTGGCACGGCAGAAAGCCGCAAAAGTATACACGGCGGGCTTCCGGCTTGCCTACCGCATGTCCGCCCGATGCTACGCCCGGCGGCGGATCCGGGCGCCAAGTTGCTGAAGTTTTTCCTCAATGCACTCGTAGCCGCGATCGATATGGTAGATACGGTCCACGAGCGTTTCGCCCTCGGCAGCCAACCCGGCGACCACGAGGCTGGCCGATGCCCGGAGGTCCGTGGCCATCACCGGGGCCGCCCGCAACCGTGCCACGCCCCGCACGATCGCGGTATGGCCCTCGATCTTGATCTTCGCCCCCATCCGCTGCAGCTCCAGCGCATGCATGAACCGGTTTTCGAAGACATTCTCGGTGATCGTGGCGACCCCGTCAGCGATGCAGTTCAGGGCCATGAACTGGGCCTGCATGTCGGTGGGGAACGCCGGGTAAGGGTTGGTGCTGATATCGACCGCCAGCGGCCGTCGGCCCCGCATGTCGAGCTCGATCCAGTCCGGCCCGATCTCGATGGCGGCCCCGGCCGCACGCAGCTTGGCCAGCACCGCCTCCAGATGGTCGGGACAGGCCCGCCGCACGCGGATGTGACCGCCCGTGATTGCGGCCGCGACCAGGAAGGTGCCGGTTTCGATGCGATCCGGCTGAACCTCGTACTCGGCGCCGTGCAGTCTGGCGACGCCCTCGATCACGATCCGGTTCGTGCCCGCGCCCTGGATGCGGGCCCCCATGCGGACGAGAAAACCGGCCAGGTCCTCGATCTCCGGTTCGAGGGCCGCGTTCTCGATTACGGTTTCGCCCTCGGCCAGGCAGGCCGCCATCATCAGGTTCTCGGTACCCGTGACAGTAACCTTGTCCATGACAATATGAGTACCCCGGAGGCGGCCGGACCGCGCACGGATATAGCCGTCCGCAATCTCCACCTCGGCGCCCATCGCCCGCAACCCCGCCACGTGGAGATCGACGGGCCGTGCCCCGATAGCACAGCCACCTGGCAAGGAGACGTCGGCATGCCCGTAACGTCCGACCAGGGGTCCCAGCACCAGGATCGAGGCGCGCATGGTCCTGACCAGGTCGTAAGGTGCCTCGTAATCGTGAATCGTCCTGGAATCCACTTCGAGACGCATCCCGTCGTTAACGGTGACGCTGACACCCATCCGCCCCAGCAAACCGATCGTGGTAGTGATGTCGTTCAGGTGCGGAATGTTGCCGAGCGTGACCGGTTCGTCGGCGAGCAGGGTGGCGGCAAGAATGGGCAGCGCGGCGTTCTTTGCCCCGGAGATCCGCACTTCCCCTTCGAGGGGTATGCCGCCGGAAATCGCCAGTTTGTCCATGGCTCCGGACCCGGCTCAGGCCGACCGGGCGCTCCACTCGTCGGGGGTGTACGCCTGGATGGACAGCGCGTGGATATCTC
>JAOUDR010000428.1 GCA_029859185.1 Gemmatimonadota bacterium | reverse complement strand
GACATGGTGATGGAGACCTACGCGTGCGAGAGCGGGCTGCTCCGGGCGCTCAAGCAGGCTGGGCGTGGCGGCGAAGAGAGCGCGGCGGCCATGGCGGACATGCTCACCCTCTACGTGCACGACGCCATCGACCGGATCGAGATCCTGAGTCGCAACGTCCTGGCCGAGAGCGCCGATGGGGACGAGTTGCGCACGATGATGGCGGGGCTGCGGCGTCTCACCAAGCACCTGCCGGTGAACCGCGAGCGGCTGCATGACGCCATCGCGGCGCGCATCGTCGAGGCGGGCGCCTACACCGTTTGAAGCGGGGAACCCGCCGCCCGGTGAGGATTCTCTGACCGCCGACCCCCCCTACTAGGCCTAGTAGGGGGGGTCGGTGTGCACTTGCACCACTCCACGAACCGCTGCAACCTTGGCTCATACCCTTCCTGGAGAAACCCATGGCGATGCCCCCGCAGCGCGATCACAAGATCACCGCCGCCGACGCCGCCGCAATGACCCGCCGCGCCCGCGAGGCCGCGCCGTCCAAGGGTGCGGGTGAGGGCGAGCGGGGCGGGATGTTCCCGCGCAAGCCCGTGCAGGACTTGCTGGCACAGAAGGGATGCGAGGGCGTGCGGATCTACTACGCGCGCGACGAGAAGGGCGTGCCGGCGCTGGTGCTCGTGGCCGTGGACAAGGACGGAAACGACATGGTCAAAGACAGCATCCTCGAGTGGAGCTACCCCTGCCCACCCCTCTGCGGGGGACCGAACGCGCTGAACAGCTGATCATCAATGAAGATCTCGGTGTTGATGCACGCGGCGGCGGTCGTGCAACTACTTCCGCCCGTCATCGCTCCGTTTGTTCGTAGGACGCTCAGTCCGGCGAAGCGGTGGGTCGTCGTGTGGTGCCTTTTCCTCGCACTCCAGGACGCCGTCGGGTACGTGCTCGCTTCTGCAAACATCACGAACCTCTGGCTGGGGTATGTCGGGGCGCCCATCAGCGGTGCAATTGCCCTCTGGATGCTGAGTCAATGGCACGAGGGCGGGACGGGACACATGGCCCTGCGCGTTGCCATTCCCATCTTCGTGGCGGTCAGCGTATCGCTCAGCGTGTGGGTGGACGATCCGGCAACGTTCAGCCTGTTCGCCGCCCCATTTCACTACTTGGTCCTCCTGCTTGGCGCCCTGTGGACGTTCGTTACCCGGGCCCTACGAGAGGAATCACCCTTGGTCTCGCGGGACTGGTTCTGGATTCTCGCCGGGGTCATGCTGTATGCGGGCGCAAGCACTACAATTCAAGCGATCATCGGTTACCTGGTAGAAGCTGGCCGCGTTGATCTGATGTCGGGTGTCTTCAACCTCAGAGCCGGGGCAACGCTAGCCGCCTTCATCGCCATTGCCGGGGGAATGCTGTGCCCGACGCCGCCGACGCACTCTGGTGGATTTTCCTCGCCACGGTTCTCGCGGTCACCGTCCTGGTAGCCGCGCTGGCGGTGGCGATGACGATTGCCCAGCGACGGCTGGTGACGCTGCACCGGGAGTACACGCGCGGCCTCCTGGCGGCCCACGAGGAGGAGCGGGCGTGGGTGGCCCGCGAGGTGCACGACGACGCCATGCAGCGGCTCGCGGTGCTGCAGCACGAGCTGCAGGAGCTGCGGCGGTCGGACGACACGTGGACGCCGACCCAGCGGCACCACCTGGGCGGCATCATCGGTGAGGTCCAGGATCTGAGCGCGTCGCTGCGGCAGCTGGCGCACCGGCTGCACCCCGCGGTCATCGCGCACCTGGGGCTCGCTCCCGCGCTCCAGCAGCTGGCGGGCGAGGTCTCCCGCACGTCCGGCATCCCGATCGACGTCGTGCTCCCGCCGGACGATCTCCCCGTACCCCCCGATAGGGCGTTGGCGCTGTTCCGGGTGGCGCAGGAGGCGTTGCGAAACGTGGTGCGGCACGCCGGCGCCTCCGCCGCGACGCTGGCACTCGTAGCCACGGGGGACGCGCTGGAGCTGCGGGTCGAGGACGACGGGCGCGGCTTCGATACCGGCGGGCCCCGGAAGGGCATCGGACTCATCAGCATCCGGGAGCGGGCGCGCCTGGCCGGCGGCCGGGCCACGATCCAGAGTCGTCCCGGCCAGGGAACCGTGGTATTGGTCCGCGTGCCCAACGGAGCGATGGCGGCATGAAGCGCCGCCGGAAGATCGTGATCGCCGAGGATCACGAGATGTTCAGCCAGGGCCTCCAGGCCATGCTCGGCGAGCACTACCGCATCATGGCGGCCGTCTCCGATGGCCAGGACGTGGTCGCCGCCGTCCACAAGCACCAGCCCGACGTGCTGCTGCTGGACCTGTCACTCCCCAACCGCACCGGCCTCGAGATCCTCGGCGACCTGCACGGATCGGCGCCCACGGTTCGCGTCATCGTGGTCACGATGCACGTGGACACCGTGCTCGTGGACGCCGCCCTCCGGCTCGGCGCGTCGGCGTTCGTGCCGAAGGACGCGCAGGTGGACGAGCTGCGCACGGCCATCGACGAGGTGATGCAGGGCCGGCGCTACGTGTCGCCCCGGCTTCCCCGGCAGACCTACGGCGAGGTCACCGACCGGATGGGCTTCAGCGCGCTGACCGAGCGGCAGCAGGAGATCGTCGGGATGATCGGCAAGGGGATGAAGACGGGCGACATCGCGTCCGCACTCGGGATCACCGAGTACACGGTGCATTTCCATCGCAAGAACATCCGGCGCAAGCTCGGCATCGAAAGCGACTTCGCGATGCTGCGCTACGCCATCCTCGTGGAGCTGAGCGAGGGACCGCCGCCCGCCTGACCGCGCCGCGCGGACACTTCAGGACACCGCGCGGCTCACGGGCGCGGGGGCGTACTCCGCGAGGCGGGATTGCCCGATCGTCTGGGCCGTCGCGCGGCGCCTTGCCCGTCGCGGGCGGGGGGTTTCGCACCAGGCTTCGAGCGCTTGTCTTGCTTGGCCGCCCGCAACCCACGCCACGACCCGTCGTTGGGCTCCAGGCTCAGCACCGACCGCAGGAACCTCGCGTGCTGCTCGGCGGGATCTGTGGGCGACTCGTCGTTCCCAGCCATACGGCACCTCCTCCAGACACGGGAGCCACCGCGTTCCGGGGACCAGCTCACACGCAAGGTCCGCCGGTCATGCCGGTGGCGCGGAGGCGCCTATTATGGCACATGCGGCGGGGGGCGCAACTCCTACCCCTAGCAGGGGGCCCGAACACATCACGAAGACCCACCCCCCCTACTACTCCTAGTAGTATGCGGCCGCGGGGTGCCACTCCATTGTTATAGCATGGCCTTCGGAGAGCACCCCCCGACCACGCGCCAACGGGGCACGGATTCCCACGGCAGCCCGTTTGATGACGAGACGGTCTCCCTCGTCTGGAACAAGGGATCCATCATCAGTGGCTAC
>JAOUDR010000020.1 GCA_029859185.1 Gemmatimonadota bacterium | reverse complement strand
GTCCCGCGGCGGCACCCGGAACGATCCTGGTCCGGTTCGAACTCCGGGTGCCGCAGGCGGAACGGGTCGCGCTGGCCGGAACGTTCAATGGATGGAGCGACTCGTCAATCGTGTTTGCGCGCGCGGGTGAGGCCGATCAGTGGACGGTCACCGTGGCGCTCGCCCCGGGACGGTACCAGTACCTGTTCGTGGTTGACGGGGAGCGGTGGATGCCGGATCCCAAGGCCCATGCGCAGATCGAAGATGAGTTCGGCCAGATGAACAGCCTGCTCGTCGTCGGTCCGCGGGGAGTCGTTCGATCATGAGCGTCAGACAGTGGTGTTTCGTTGTGGTGGGCAGCACGGTTCTCGCCTCATCGCTCGCAGCCCAGGACCGGGACTATCGCGCCGAGTTGGGCGGACGCGGGGCACCAGCGGCGTTCGTGAACGCGGTGGCGGCACAAGTCGACGCCGCGCAGGCTGCCGGGGTGCCGACGGGGCCCGTGATCGACAAGGCGTTCGAGGGATGGGCCAAGCGGGTGCCGGCGCAACGCGTCGTCACGGCCCTCGAGCAGGTCCGCATGCGACTCGAATCCGGCCGCGCGCTCTCCGTTGCGGCCGGATACGCACCGCCGCCCGAAGCGATGGTGGCGGGGGCTGGCGAGGCGCTCGCGCGCGGGTTGACCGAGGACGACGTGCGTGCCCTGATCGGGGGTGCTCCGGGCCCCGAGGCCGCGGCGGCCGGGCTCACGGTGGCGGCGTCGATGCACGCGCAGGGCCTCGAGCGCGCGGCGGCTGTCCGCGCCGTGCAGGACGCCTATGGGCGGGGAGTCGAGCCCGCCCAACTCTTCGAGCTCCCTTCCGTCGTTGCCGACCTGACCGGTCACGGGATGCAGATGGGAGACCTCGCGCGGCGGATCATGCAGGGGGGCGGTCTGCCGCTGCCACCCATGGCCGGTACTGGGCAGGGGGCCGGGCGGCCCGGGCAGGTGCCGCCGGGGCCCGGAGGCCAACAACAAGGGACGGGAAAACAGCAGCGACGGCAGTGAGGCTCCGGATCGCGCTCGGCGCTCTCCTTGCCTGCGGACTCCCGCTGCAGGCGCAGGAGGCGTCGGCCGTCATCGGTGGGTCGCACGTCCGGTACGCCGATAGCCTCGCAGGGAACGCGGGGTTCGTCAGTGCCCGCCTGGGCGTTGGCCGCGGCCTGGGCGGAGCACAACTCGACGCGGCGGTGTCACGGTTTACCGACGGTGGCTGGGCGCTCCAGGTTGCAGGGCAGGGGACGATCCTCTGGAGCCTCGGCGCCGGCCCCTGGTTGGCCGGTGTGGCTGCGGGGGCGGCACTCAACGCCGTCGAGGCCGGACCCATCAGTGGTACCGGGGCGGCCGGCCCCATCGTCGCTGTTCGTACCTCGCGGACCCAGGTCGTGGCGGGAGTGTCCGCGGGAGGGTTCCGGACCATTGACGGACTGTGGGCCGGCCTCTTCTCCGGGTCGTTGCGGTGGTACTGGGCGGCCAGCTCGAGGATCACCCTGGACATCGGTGGGTCGGCAACCGGCGCCGATACGCTGCGCTTCGTGGACTTCTCGGCGCAGTGGCGGCTCGCGACGGGTCCGATGCGCACCGGGATACTTGGCGGTGCACGCGTTGGAGACCTGACGGACGGCCCCTGGGGATCCGTGGACATCGCCCTCGACGTCGGTGGTCCGGTGACGGTCGAAGCCTCGGCCGGCCGCTACCCGCGGGACGTCACCGGGTTTACCGACGGCCTCTATGCCCAGGTGGGAGTTCGTCTGTTCGCGGCCCGCGCCCCGACCCCCGCGCGAATGCCACCGGCGGCGGTCGATGTCCGGCGGCTGGACGCTCGGCGCGTCCGGATCACCCTCCGCTACGCCGCGCCCGTGTCCCAACTCCAGATCGCCGGTGACTGGAATGCTTGGATCCCGGCTCCCCTCGCGCGCCGGGGCTCCAACACCTGGGTGGTGGACCTCGATATCCCGGCTGGCGCGCATACCTACGCGCTGGTGGTCGACGACACGTGGGTGCTACCCGATGGCGTGACCGGGGTGGAGGATGGCTTTGGCGGCCGGGTCGGCATCCTCATGGTCCCCTGATCGGGCAGGCGCCACGTCCCCATCGGGAGACCGTCTCATGGTGTGCCCGCGAGTGCGTCGACTACCGCTGCAATCTGCTCCGCGGCCGTCTCCGACCGCCGGTACTCGTCAGGCGCATACCGCCCACCCATGATCACCGCCGCGTTGCGGAACCGCATCGGGCTGGGGAACGCTCGCGCCGCGTGCACGTGGACCTCCCGAACGCACGCGACGCGCACGACCTCCGTCACGTTGGCGGCGGTAATGCCGCCGCCGGGCAGAATCCCGATGCTCCCACCCGCCTGCCGGACCAACTCGGCGATCAGCGGGAGGCCCGCGGGGACGCTCGCCTGTTGACCCGACGTGAGCACACGATCCACCCCCAAGGCGATCAGCGCCCCGAGCGCCTCGTGCGGGTCACGCGTGACGTCGAAGGCCCGGTGGAACGTCACCGGGAGCGGACGGGCCACCTCCACCAGCGTCCGCGTGCGCGCCGTATCGACCGTCCCGTCGGCCTCGAGAATGCCGAAGACGACACCGGCGGCGCCCAGGCGTTTCGCGTCCGCGACGTCGTGCTGCATCGCCTCGAACTCCAGCGGCGTATAGCAGAAGTCGCCGCCCCGGGGGCGAATCATGACGTACACGGGCACGGGGAGTCTCGCGCACGCCAGCGCGATCACTCCTGCGGATGGCGTGGTGCCGCCCTCGACCAGATTCGCGCAGAGTTCGAGCCGCTGTGCCCCGCCGCGGGCCGCAGCCGCGGCCGACTCGATCGTATCCACACATGCTTCGACCAGGGTGTTCGCCAACATGCCCGGTAGCATAGCGCGGTGGCGAACCCAGGGGCAGGCCGTACCTTTCGATATGGGCTTCGCTCTCTCGCTTGCGCGCGTCCGTGAAGGCATCGCCGGTCTGCGCGTCCGGATGCCGCGGCCGTCACGCGCCACGATGCTGCGACTGCTGCTGTGGGTGGTCATCGCGGCCGCGGTTGGGGCGTACGTCTGGGTGCTCTGGACCGAGAGCATCAGCCGCCGCTGACGGACGCGGGCCACACACCCTTCATCCCGACCGCGGAGCCGCGTAGCTTCCGGGCGTCCATTCCCACGCGTGCCGGTGTTGGCCGCACGCCGGGGTTGCCAGTCCAAGGAGCGCACATGCGTGCTGCCGTGATGTTGTCATGCCTCACCCTGGTCGGGGTGCTGGCGTGTGGTGATCGACCGCCGACCCCGGAGGACGTCGTCGGCACGTATCGGGCCGACCTGCCGGGAACGGTCACGCCCGGCCGAGCCGTCGCGCTCGAGTTGCGTGACGGGAACACCGCAGAGATGGCCATCGACTACCAGGACGGGATCGGCCCCATCGTCGAGACGGGTACGTGGTCACTGAGCCCGCAGGGAGAGGTCCGCGTCGTGCTCGCGGTTGGTGGATTCGGACCGGTGACGAGCGACGTGACGTTTCGGTGGGCGAAGTCCGCGCTGACCGCCATCGCGTTCGACACCGTGCGTTGGGGCGGGCGCGGCTTCACGCTGGCGCGGGAGTGACGATGCGGCTGGCCAACCGGTTCGCTGGCGGCTTGGCCCTCGTCGTCCTCGCGCTCGCGCCTGCCCGCGCGGGTGCCCAGGTACCGCCCCCTCGTCCGAACATCGTCTACATCCTCGCAGACGACCTCGGGTACGGGGAGGTGGGTGCCTACGGACAGACCCTGATCCGCACGCCTGCGATCGACCGACTTGCCGCGGAGGGCATGCGCTTCACGCAGCACTACTCGGGCAGTCCCGTCTGCGCGCCGTCGCGAGCGACACTCCTCACGGGATTCCACACCGGACACGGGTACGTCCGCGACAACTACGAGTTGGGCGGCTGGCGTGACGAGGAGGAACGCGGGCAGCTCCCCCTCATCCCGGGAACGGTCACGCTCGGTCGCATGCTGCAGCGCGTGGGATACGCGACCGCCGTGATCGGGAAGTGGGGACTCGGTGGACCGCAGTCGGCGGGCGCGCCGACACGGCAGGGCTTCGACTATTTCTTCGGTTACTTGGACCAGAAGCAGGCGCACAACTACTACCCCACTCATCTCTGGCGTAACGAGGAACGGGTCCCGCTCCGCAATCCGTACTTCTCGCCGCACCAGCGCCTCACCGGCGATCCCAACGATCCGGCAGCGTACGCGTCGTTCACCGCGGTGGACTACGCGGTCGACCTCATGGGCGACGACGCCTTGCGGTGGGTTCGGGCGCATGCGGAGGGTCCGTTCTTCTTGTATCTCGCCTTCCCGGTGCCGCACGTCGCGCTCCAGGTGCCTGACGAGGCGCTGGCGGAATACGAGGGCCAGTTTGCGGAGACCCCCTACGTGGGGGATCACAGCTACCTCCCGCACCGCACCCCCCGAGCCGCGTACGCGGCAATGATCACCAGAATGGACTGGCACATCGGCCGCCTCATGGCCCTGCTGGACAGCCTGGGGCTGGACGAGCAGACGCTCGTGATGTTCTCGAGCGACAATGGGCCGACATACGTGGGTGGTGTGGACACGGAGTTCTTCCGGAGTACCGGTGGATTGCGCGGGCTCAAGGGCTCGGTGTTCGAGGGCGGCATTCGCGTCCCGTTCATCGCGCGCTGGCCGGGGCGGATCGCCCCGAAATCCGAGAGCGCGCACGTGTCGGCCTTTTGGGACGTGGTACCCACCGTGGGTGCGTTGCTTGGCCTGGAACTGCCCGACGACCTCGACGGGCGGTCGTTCCTGCCCACGCTGCTCGGGCAGCCAGGGCAGGTGGAGCATGCCTCCCTCTACTGGGAGTACCATGGGCTCTGGAAGGGCGCACAAGCGGTGCGGATGGGACGGTGGAAAGGCGTCCGGCTCGGGGCGCACGAGGACGCGAATGCACCGATCGCCCTGTTTGACCTGGTGCAGGACCCCTTCGAAGAGCAGGATGTGGCGGCGGCACATCCCGACGTCGTGCGGCGCATCGCCGCCGTCATGGCGTCGCGGACGGTCTCGGGCATCGCCGCCTGGAACTTCCCGGCGCCGCCGCGCCCATGACATCATGTCGGTGACCCTCCCTCGCGTTGGCTTCGGCTATGACTCCCACACGTTCGGTGCCGACCGGCCGTTACGGCTCGCCGGGGTCGTCATCCCCCATGATACCGGTCTCACGGGGCATTCCGATGGTGATGCCGTTGCCCACGCCGTCACTGACGCCATTCTCGGTGCCGCGGCCCTGGGGGACATTGGCCAGCTCTTTCCGGACACCGATCCCCAATGGCGCGGGGCCGACAGCATGGCCATGCTCACCACCGCCTGCGCGCGCATCGTCGAGGCGGGGTTCCACGTCGTCAATGTCGATACGACGATCGTGACCCAGCGGCCAAAGCTTGCGCCGCACGTGATGGCGATGCGGGAGCGCCTCGCCACCGCGCTCGGGGTTTCGCCAGACGGGATCTCGGTGAAGGGCAAGACCAACGAGGGCATGGATGCCGTCGGGCGCGGGGAAGGACTGCAAGTGTTCGCCGTTGCACTCCTCGCGCGGACGTAGTCGTGCTCGACGGGCTGCTCGCGCGGCTCCTGGAACTCCCGCCGGCTGCGGTCTACGCGGTACTCGCCGCCCTCGCGGCGGCGGAGAACGTGTTTCCTCCCGTGCCGGCCGATACGGCGGTGGCGGTCGGTGCCTTCCTGTCGGTCGGTGGGCGCGTCACCGCATGGGGGGTGTTTCTCGTCGTATGGCCGGCGAACGTGGCCTCCGCCGCCCTGGTATATGCCGCCGCACGCACGGTCGGACGGAAGTTCTTCCGCGGGCCGTTTGGCCGCCGCCTCCTCAAGCGGGAGGCGCTGGCGCGGATCGAGCGGCTGTACGACCGCCACGGGACCTGGGCCATCCTCGTCAGTCGGTTCATTCCCGGCGTGCGCGCCGTCGTCCCCGCGTTCGCAGGCGTCGCCAACCTCGACCCGGTCCGCGCCATCGTCCCCGTCGTCATCGCGTCGGCGGTCTGGTACGGTACGCTCACGTTCGTCGCGGCCACGTTCATCCGTAACCTGGCGACGGTTGGCGTGCTGCTCGTGCGCTTCCAGGGTCTGTTGCTGGGGGTGGCGCTGATCGGGGTCGTCGTGGCCGCCCTGGTGATCCGTCAGCGGCGGCGGGGTACCCCGTGACGGGCGACGTGCGCGAGCGTGCGTTCTGGGTGGAAGGCTTCGCCGACCATCTCGCACTCGAAGTCGGAAGCTCACGGCACACGGTCGAGGCGTACTTGCGGGACATCCGCCGGTTCGTCCATTTCGTCGATGCCAGGGACCCGGCGGCCGTCACGCCACGGCTCGTGCGCGACTTCGTGTATCACCTCAAGGATGCGGGACTCGCGACCTCGAGCATCCGCCGACAGATCTCGGCAATGCGTACGTACTACCGGTTCCTCGTCGGCGAGGGCCACGTGTCGGCCGACCCGATTGAGCGGCTCGAGACACCCAAAGGCTGGCGGACGCTCCCGGAAGTGCTGTCGGTCAGCGAGGTCGAGGCGCTCCTCGCGGCCCCCCATCCCGACGAGGCCCTCGCCTGGCGGGACCGTGCCTTGCTCGAAATCGCCTATGGAACCGGCGCGCGCGTCTCGGAGTTCGTGAATCTGGGGATCCACGATGTCGCGTTCGACGAAGGGCTGGTGCGATTGTTCGGCAAGGGCGGGAAGGAGCGCCTCGTGCCGATCGGTCGACGGGCGCTGGGCGCCGTGGCGCTCTATCTGCGCGAGATCCGCCCGGGACTCGACCGGGGCTTCGGGGCCAGCCGCCTGCTGCTCAACGCGCGGGGGCGGCCGTTGAGTCGGGTCGGGGCGTGGGGGATCATCAAGCGGGTGGCGGCACGCGCCGGATTGGCCAAGCGCGTGACGCCGCATACGTTGCGGCATTCGTTCGCGACACACCTCCTGGAGGGCGGTGCGGATCTGCGTGCCGTGCAGGAGATGCTCGGCCACGCCGATCTCGCAACGACCCAGATCTACACCCACGTCGACCGTGAGTACCTGCGGTCGGTGCACAAGGCCTTCCATCCGCGGGCGTGACGCCGTCGTGCGCCACCCCAGGGAGCCTGCCGTTCCGTCATGTTCTTCGTGCTCGATAACTACGACTCCTTCACGTACAACCTCGTCCAGTACCTGGGCGATCTTGGAGCCGATCCGGAGGTGCGCCGAAACGACGAGCTCGACGTCGAATCGGTCATGGCACTCAGACCCGAGGCCATCGTGATCTCGCCGGGACCCGGCCGCCCGGCAGGGGCCGGCATCAGCATCCCGCTCATTCGCCGCTGTGCGGGCGAGGTCCCGGTGTTGGGCGTGTGCCTGGGCCACCAGGCCATCGGTGAGGCGTTCGGTGCGCGCATCGTCCGGGCGGATCGGCTGATGCATGGGAAGACGTCGCCGGTGGCCCACGAGGGCGCCAACATCTTTCGCGGGCTGCCGAGTCCGTTCGACGCCATGCGCTATCACTCGCTCGTGGTGGAACCCGCGTCGGTCCCCACGATCCTGGAAATCACCGCATGGTCGGACGATCGCCCGAAGCACGTGGAGATCATGGGCCTTGCGCACCGCAGCGCTCCGGTGTGGGGCGTGCAGTTCCACCCGGAGTCCATCGGCACCGACGTCGGGCACGATATCATGCGCAACTTCGTCGCGCTCGTCCGCGCTCGCTGAGCCGCACCGCGGCGCCAGACCCACCCCGATGGCCGCGCGGTTGCGATGGCGACCGCGGCGCACGCGCCACAGGCGGATTCTCTCTCGCTGCCGCCGTCTCCCGGCGATAGGCGATGTGCTTATCGGTTTCCCTGCAACGACTTAGCACAATGGCCCGGATTTTGACAGCGCGGGGGTCCGTTATTAGCTTCGGCTGTGCGCCTCCTCTGCGTAATCCCCGCCCGCTTCGGCTCCACTCGTCTTCCCGGCAAGCCGCTCCGCCTCCTCCGTGGCGAGCCCCTGATTCGTGTCGTTACGCGGCGCGCGCTCGCGCTGGATCTCGCAGCCACCGTCGTGGTGGCATCGGACGAGCAGCGGGTGCTCGACGCGGTCGACGGGCTGGGCGTGGAGACAGTCCTGACGGATGCAGGGCACGCGTCCGGCACCGAGCGCGTGGCGGAGGTGACATCTCGCCTGCGTGTCGGGGAAGCCGACATCGTGCTCAATCTCCAGGGCGATGAGCCCTTCCTGCCCCCCGACGCCGCGGCGGGGGCGGTGGCACGCGTGCGGGCGGGGGACGATGTCGGGACCGCGGCGCAACCGCTCATGGGGACGGCCTGGCGTGATCCCAATCGGGTGAAAGTCGAGCTGGATGGGCGTGGGCGGGCCCAACGATTCTATCGGACGCCGGCGATGCCGACCTGTGGCTTGCCGGCGCCGACGTTTCACCATCTGGGCGTCTATGCCTACCGACCCTCGGCATTGCGGCGCTGGGTGGCGCTCCCGCCGGTGGCGGACGAACGCGCGGAGGGGCTCGAGCAGCTGCGACCTCTCGCGCATGGACTGCGGATCGGGGTGGCGGTGCTGCCGGAGGTCGCGCCCCATGGGATCGATACCGAAAACGATCTGCGACTCGCGGAGGCCATGTTGTGAGTACCAAGTACATCTTCGTGACGGGTGGAGTAGTCTCGTCGTTGGGCAAAGGCATCGTCGCCGCATCTCTCGGTCGGCTGTTGGTCGAACGGGGCTTGCGCGTGACGATCCAGAAGTTCGACCCGTACATCAACGTCGATCCGGGGACGATGTCGCCATTCCAGCACGGGGAGGTCTACGTCACCGACGATGGTGCGGAGACCGATCTCGACCTCGGTCACTACGAGCGGTTCGTCGACCGATCCCTGTCGCAGGTCAACAACGTGACGACCGGGCGCATCTACCTGTCGGTCATCACGAAGGAGCGACGCGGCGAATACCTCGGCTCCACGGTCCAGGTGATCCCGCACATCACGGACGAGATCAAGTCCGCCATCCGCCGGCTCGCGCCGGAGCACGACGTCGTGATCACCGAGATCGGCGGCACGGTGGGCGATATCGAGTCGCAGCCGTTTCTCGAAGCCATCCGGCAGTTCCGCCAGGAAGTCGGTCGGGAGAACGCGCTGTTCATCCACCTCACACTCGTCCCGTTCATCGGCGCGAGCGGCGAGCTCAAGACCAAGCCGACGCAACACTCGGTCCGGGAGCTCATGGAGATCGGGATCCAGCCGGACATCCTGATCTGCCGAGCCGATCGCGCCCTGGACGAAGCCATCAAGCGCAAGATCGCGCTGTTCTGCAACGTGGATTTCGGGTGCGTGGTCGAAAGCCGCACGGTGGATTCCACGTACCAGATCCCGCTCCTCCTACAGGAGCAGGGCCTTGATCGTGAAGTGTGTCGGCGGCTGGTGCTCGAGACGAAGGAACCGGATCTCCGGCCGTGGCGCGGGATGGTCGAGAAGATCCTCCGGCCATCGGAGCGGGTGCGGATCGGCATCGTGGGGAAGTACACGGAGCTGTCCGACTCCTACACCTCCATCCGCGAAGCGCTGATCCACGGCGGCATCGCCAACGACGTCGGCGTCGATATCCACTGGATCTCGAGCGACCTCTGCACCGACGAGACGTCCGCCGGGGCCGAGCTCGCGGGTCACGACGCCCTGCTCGTTCCTGGCGGGTTCGGGGTGCGGGGCGTCGAAGGAATGGTCCAGGCCGTCCGCTGGGCGCGCGAGCACCGGATGCCGTTCTTCGGTATCTGCCTCGGGATGCAGACCGCCATCATCGAATTCGCCCGCCACGTCTGTCAGCTTCCCGAGACGAATTCCAGCGAGTTCGCGCCCGAGTGCGAGAACCCGGTCGTGGCGTTGATGGACTCGCAGCGCGAGGTGCAGGACCTCGGGGGCACGATGCGGCTGGGCGCGTACCCGTGCCGGCTCACGCCTGGCGCGCAGACGCACCGCATCTACGGCGCCGACGAGGTGAGCGAGCGGCACCGGCATCGCTACGAGGTCAACAACCACTACCGCACCACGCTCACCGAATTCGGGATGCGCTGTACGGGGCTCTCGCCGGACGGGTCGCTGGTCGAGATGATCGAGCTGCCCGACCATCCGTGGTTCATTGGCTGCCAGTTCCATCCGGAGCTCCGCTCGCGACCGATGCGTCCGCACCCGCTGTTCGCGTCGTTTGTGGAGGCGGCGCGGGTGTTCAAGCACCGGCGGATGCAGGAAGGAATGCTGGCGGAGGCCAAGGCCTGACGCATGTGGACGCCAGCGCCTGTCGTCGTCGCCGGTCCGTGCGTCCTGGAGGACGATACGCTCAACCTGCGGGTTGCCGAGGCGGTGGCCGAGGTAGGGGCCCGGCTCGGCGTTCGGATGCTGTTCAAGGGCAGCTTCGACAAGGCGAACCGCGCGCGGCGCGGCGCGCCGCGCGGACCGGGTCTCCACGAGGGCCTGGCAATGCTGGCCCGGATTCGCAGCGAGGTGGGTCTGCCGGTGGTCACCGACATCCACGAAGTCGCGCAGGTTGCGGCGGTGGCGGCCGTTGCTGACGTGATCCAGATCCCCGCATTTCTCTGTCGCCAGACCGACCTTGTGGAGGCCGCCGGCCGGGCTGGTCGCGCGGTGAATGTGAAGAAGGGGCAGTGGATGGCGCCTGAAGAGATGGCGGGGCCCGTCGAGAAGGCACGAGCGGCCGGTGCCGCCGCGGTGGCGGTGACGGAGCGCGGGACCGCCTTTGGCTACGGGGATCTCGTGGTCGACATGCGCGCGTTCGTCCGGGTACGGGAGGCCGCGGGGTGTCCCGTGCTGTACGACGCGACCCATAGCGTCCAGCGACCGGGACGCGGTCCGGGAGGCGCGTCCGGCGGCGATCGGGCAATGGTCCCGCTCCTGCTACGCGCCGCCGCGGCCGCGGGTGCCGACGGGTTCTATCTCGAGACGCACCCGTCACCGGCCGGCGCACCGAGCGACGCCGCCACGATGTGGCCCTTGGACGAGCTGTCCGCGTTGTTGGAGCCCGCCCTCGAGATCTGGCACGCCGGACAGGAGGGGCGCATCGGTGTTTGACGCGGACCTCGCCCGGCGCATCCGACTCGTCGGTCTCGACGTCGACGGTGTCCTGACGGACAACGGGATCTACGTGGGCATGGTGCACGGGGAGCCGGCGGAGCTGAAACGGTTCGACATCCAGGATGGGATCGGCATCGTCCTGCTGAAGCTCGCGGGGATTCGGGTCGTCATGCTGAGTGGGCGGCGGTCGGAAGCCACCGCGATTCGCGGGGAGGAACTCGCGGTGGACGCCTGCCTGCAGGTCCACCACGCCCGGAAGGTGCCGGCGTTCACGGAACTGCTCGAGCGCTTCGGGGTCGCGTGGGACGAGGCGGCGTTTCTCGGTGACGACCTTCCGGACGTGCCCGTGCTCCGGCGCGTGGGCTTGCCGGTTGCCGTCGCCAATGCGACGCCCGATGCACAGCGCCTCGCCCGGCACGTCACTCGCGCGGCGGGTGGCCGGGGGGCGGTTCGGGAGTTCGTGGAAGACCTGCTACGCGCGCGCGGGGAGTGGGGGACGACGGTGCAGGCCTATCTCGGCGAGCGGGAGCAGGTGCCGGCGTGAGGCCGCTCCTTGGGGTGGTGGGCCTGCTCGGGATCGCCGCCATGGCGTGCGGCGGCATGGAGCAGCCCCCCACGGCCCGCACGGACGCGGACTCCGCCGATCAGGTCGGGTACGGCGTCACGCACATCCTCACGGCCGACGGGGTGCGGCGGATGCGGCTCGAGGCGGACTCCGCGTACGCGTACGCGGGGCCGCAGCGCCACGAGTTGTTCGGCGTCAAGGTGACGTTCTACTCGCCGAACGGCGTCGAAACCTCCACGCTCACGGCGCGCGAGGGCACGTACGAGTGGCGGTCGGGCAACATGGAGGCCCGTGGCGACGTTGTCACGCTGAGTCCTGACGGCCGGCGCCTCGAGACCTCGATCCTGCAGTACGACCGTCAGCGGGATCTGATCATCGGGCCCGCGGAGTTTCACTGGACCACGCCGGACCAGGACGTGGTTGGCGAGGGGTTCACGACGGATCCCGAGCTGCGGAACGTCCAGACCACGCGTGCCCGCGGCGCTCTCGGCCGCGTCCCGGTCGACCAATGATCGGGCGACGTGTCTGCCTGGCGGCTGTCGTGGCGGCGGGTGTGCTGCCGGGTGCCGCCGTCGCGCAGGCACCGCGCGCGTGCTTCGTCGTCGTGGATCGCACGGGGGGCCAGGGACGGCAAGTGGATGTCGGCGGCGGGTACTACCGCGTGTTCCAGGGCGGTGGCATTTGGGCGCACTGCCGTGGGCAGGATACGCGGTGGTACTCCGACAGCGTGGCATGGTATCAGGATTTCGACCGCTTCGACATGATTGGGAACGTCCGGTTCGAGGATGCCACCGTGGAGCTGACCTCGGAGCGCGCGGCGTACTTCCTCAGCGACGAACGGCTCGACGCCAATGGCAACGCCCACCTCCGGAACCGGGCAACCGGTTCGGTGCTGCGCGGGCCGACGCTCACCTACTATCGCCGGGTCGCCGGCATCCGGGACACGACGCTCCTGACCGCCGTCCGGCGCCCCACCATCGAGTACCGGTCGGAGCGTGATACGGCGGGGGCGGAGCCGTACATCATCATCGCCGACCGGGTCCAGTTCCGCGGCAACTCGGCGGCGAGCGCGTGGGGCACGGTCACGATCGACCGCTCGGATTTCCACGCGGTGTCGGACTCGGCTACCCTCGACACGGAGGTGGGGGCGGGACGACTGATGAGCCGGGCCCAGATCACCGGTGGAGATTCCGCGGGGTACACGCTCGCCGGACGGGACGTCCAGTTCCGGCTGGTGTTGCAGTCGCTCACCTGGGTGCGGGCCGAAGGCGATGCAAGTGCGGTGAGCGCGGAGTGGCAGGTGACCGCCGATACGGTCGCGTTCGACGTCCGGGACGATCGGATCCAGGCCGGCCAGGCCTGGGGCGTCGATTCGGTGCAACCGCGGGCCACGTCCACCAGCAACACGATCACGGCGGACTCGCTGGCCATCGACGCCCCGGGGCAGGTGCTCCGGGAAGTCCGTGGCATCGGCGACGCGCGGGCGATGTCGTTGCGCGACTCGCTCGACACCGACGCCGACTGGGTCGCCGGCGACACGGTGGTGGCGGCGTTTGGAGCCGCGGACGATGGCGGCTCCTTGTTGGGGGGGATCGTGGCCGTCGGACGGGCGCGGGCCCGATACCGGATCTATCCCGAGACGGCCCCGGAGGGCCCGCCGGACCTGAGCTACTCGCGCGGCGATCGCATCACGGCGCTGTTCGCCGACAACCAGCTCGTGCGGGTCGATATCGTCGGCGCGAGCGACGGCGTGTACCTGGAAGCCCAGCGTCGGAGACAGCCGTGACGGACCCGCTCGCACCGATTGTCGCGGAGCGGAACCCGTCGGTGCCGCTCGCCGTCGCCGCCGTGCTGCAGGTGGCCGACGCGGGCGGGCGCGTGACGTTTGGCGACCTCGCCGTCGCGTACCGTGAGCGCTACCTCGAGGTCGCCCGCGGTGCGGGCTACCAGCGTGGGACGCAGCTGGGCACGCTGTCCGTGGACGAGGTGCGGCGCTTTCTCGTGGCGTCGGTGCTCCCGCGCTTGGTGACGGACGAGCTGCTCGAGACGCTGCCCGACGTCCTCGATGACGGCGCGGTGTTGCAGGTCAGCACCATGCGCTGGACGGTCTTGGAACCCGAGCGGGCGCAGGCGATCGCACGGCTCCTGGCCATCGCGATCGAGCGCCTAGCGGAAGCGGAGTCGCTGGGGGAGGCCGCGGGAGCGTCGGGCAGTGTGCTGTCAGGAC
>JAOUDR010000427.1 GCA_029859185.1 Gemmatimonadota bacterium | reverse complement strand
GCCGGAGCACCGGCGGAGGTACCGGATGGGCCACGTCCGTTTCCTTCTGCGACGGGTTGGGAGCATGCGGTCCGCAGCGGCAAGCTGCCGAGTCGCGCCGTTGCTCGTGACCGTGGTCCTCAACGTCGCTCCCCCGCTGGCCGCGCAGCGCGAAGCGGTGTCCGACGTCGAACGAGACCAGGCCGGTCGGATGCTCAGCACGCTGCAGGCCGAACTGCAGCGCTACTACTTCGACTCCACGTTCGGTGGTCGCGACCTGACCCGACTGGCATGGCGGGCACAAGCCACCATCGACACGGCATCGCAGTCCGCGTTCCTGCTCGGCGCGCTCGCGCAGTTCATGCAGGACCTCAACGACTCGCATACCCGGTTCATCCCGCCGCTGCTCACTACGGAGGTGGACTACGGGTTTGGGTGGAAGCCGGTGGGAGACGACTGTTACGTTACCGTCGTCCGTAAGGGATCGGACGCCGAAGCACAGGGGATCCAGGTGGGTGACCGCCTGCTCGCCGTGGACGGCATCAAACCGACGCGAGAGAACTCCAGCACCATCTACTATGTCTACCACCTCCTGAGCCCCCGCCCCGGGCTGCGGCTACTCGTCGGGGGGCCGGACGGCGACACCCGGTCGGCGCTGATCATGGCGAAGGTCAAACGCCATCCCCAGTACCTCAACGCGACCAACCTGGAGCACATGCGGTACGTGCGGGACTTCCTGGGCGGGAGTGGACGCCTCGAGCACCGGTTCGTGACGCGGGACAGTGTCGCCCTGTGGAAGTTCTCGTCGTTCGGCCACAAGGACGGGCGGATTGACAAGCACATGAACGACGCCCGGAAGTATCCCTGGCTCATCCTCGACCTGCGCGGGAACGGTGGTGGGTCCGTCGAGGCGATCACGCGGCTGCTGGGCCACTTCTTCGCTGAGCCCTTCGAGGTCCTCGAGCAGCGCTGGCGGGACTCGACGGTGCGACACGCCGTCGAGCCGCGTGGTAAGGGGGGAGCGTACGCGGGGCAGGTCATCCTCCTGACGGACGCCGAGAGCGCGTCGGCGTCGGAGATCACGACCCGCGTGCTCCAGAAGCACCGGGGGGCAACGGTCGTGGGCGACCGCACGATGGGGGCCGTCGTTGCCTCGATCTACCGACCGCTGGCGGATGAGGCGTCCGGGGTGTCCGTACTGTTCGGCGCGACGATCAGTGTTTTCGATATCCTGATGACCGATAGCACGCGCCTCGAGGGCAACGGAGTCATGCCGAACGTGGCAGCGCTTCCCACCGGCCGCGACCTTGCGGAGGGCGCCGATCCGGTGATGCAGTTCGCGCTCGAGCTGGCGGGGGTCCGGGTGAGCGCCGCGGAGGCCGCGACGATCTGGAAATAGGCGCCGGGGCGCGGCGCGCTCAGTGCCCGGTTGACCCGAACCCGCCCCGCGTCCGCTCGGGATCGGCGACGTCCGCCTCGGCCACCGTCGGAAACTCCATCCGCACGAACACCGCCTGCGCAATCCGCGTCCCCGCCGGCAGCGTCACCGCGTCATCGCGCAGGTTGTGGACGAGGATGCCGATGGGGCCCGCGTAGTCGGCGTCCACCAGCCCCGGTGAATTCGGGAGGATCAGCCCGAACTTGAGTGCCAGGCTGGAGCGCGGGAGGATCAGCAGGGCCAGCCCGCCCGCGGTGTCGTGCGGCAGATCGACGGCGAGCTGAAATCCGCACGGCAAAACCCGGGTCTCCCGCGGTCCCACGGACTCGTCCCCGGCAATGGCGAGGTCGTAGCCGAACGACCCGGACGTCGCCCGGGTGGGGAGTTTCGCGCCTGCCGTGAGGCGTTTGAGATCGACGGTGGTCATAGGTGTGTGGGTGGGTGACGGTGCAAGGTAACCGCGTCGCTCGAGCGGTGCCCGGCCCCTTGCAGCGCGAGGATGACGCGTGCAACCGGCCGAGTACTCGGCGCGGTCTGTGGAGTAGTAGGCTCGGCCTCCACACTTTCTCTTGGAGGCAGCACCATGACCAGAAGCGCACGAATCCTCGCTCTCGTTGCGGCCGTCGGCGTCGTGCTCGGCGGCTGCGCGTCCCAGGACGGGTCACCGGGTCCAGGCACGGCGCCGACCCTGTCACTCTCCGGCGCAAGCGGGGTCACCGCCGACGTGCGGCGGACCGTGTCCGAGGTCGTCGCGGGCTCGGAGACGACACTCTCGACGGTCGACACCAGCATCTGGGCACCGTTCAACGACGACGGCGCGGCGCTCGCCGCCACCGAGGCCGGCACGCCGGGTCCGGTGGGATGGCTGTCGCGACCCACCTTTGCCACGTCGGCGTGGAGCCGCTACGGGAGCTTCGTGGACAGTACCGGCGTGCTCCACGAATTGCGCATCGTGGCGGACGACGCGGGGCCCGGGACCCGGATCGAGTACCGTCGCGGAGGACGGGTGGTCGTGCGCGACGTGACCACGTGGGCCTACGTGAGCGGCGGGTGGGTACTCGACGCCGAGTCCCTCACGTATCACCTGGACAACGGGTCGGACGTACGCATTGGACTGGAAGGTCGGCAGATCAACGTCGCTGGCATGCCACCGGGCCTGGAGTCGTTGGGACAGGTGGCGGGAGCCTTCCACGCTTGGCTCACGCCCCGCCCACTCGCCGCGCAATTCCACTTCAGGGAGTGCAGCGGTGATTGGCTCAAGTGGATGGGCACCGCCTTGCTCGCGGAGCTGGCGTGGGGCAGATTCCTCAAGTCCAAGAAGCCGAGCGACTTCAAGAAGGGAATGGCGGCGACCGCAGCAGCAGGGGTCGCGCTCAGTGGTCTCGTCGATTGCATGGTCGAGCAGCCCGACCAGCCTGACCCCGGAGCTTGAGGAGGTACCATGTCGTTCATGTTGGGTCTGCGGATCTTCGCCGTCGTGATGCTGGGATGGGTCGTGGCCCATTCCGCCCGGCGGATACTCTTGAGCGTCACGGGTCACGACCGGCTGGCGACGCGGGCGCTGTTCAGTGAAGGCCTCACTGGTATCGGTGCCTTCATCATCGGCTTGGGGCTGCTTCCCGGTGGCTCGGTGGAGGCGGAGACCATGATGATGATCGTGGGATCGCTGGTGTGGTCGGCTGGGATCGTGGTCGGACCAGTGGCGCGCGCAACGCCAAGCACCTGACGCTCAGCGGACTGCGTGATGGATCCGGGGGGGACCAGGCGGTGCTCCCCGGATCGTCTCGTCTGGGGCGGGCGCCGTTCTCTCACTACGCGTTCCTCCCGCGCGCGTTCGAAGGGCGGTCGTACCGGGCCGGTTGCTACTCCGTAGCCCGCAGTTGAATCTCGAACAGGGCTGGCCAGCGTTTGCCGGTCACCAGGAAGTGGCCGGTCCCCGCGTCGTAGGCGATCCCGTTCAGCACGTCCGTGGAAGGTGTACGTTCGTCGTCGGGGAGC
>JAOUDR010000426.1 GCA_029859185.1 Gemmatimonadota bacterium | reverse complement strand
GCTCTGGCGGAGGGCCTCCTGGGCCGCGATACGCTCGCGCATTTCGGCGCCCAGTTGCCGGTGCGCGGCGGTCAGCTGGCCGGTGCGGAGGTCCGCCGCCCGGAGCAGGCTCGCCGACAGCCCCAGCAGCACGCCCAGCAGCGTCCCGGCGGTGAGCACGACGATCGGCACCGCCGAACGCACCGTCGCCAGCGCTTCGGCCCGCGGCCAGACCCGGACATCCGAGAGAACCGACCCGACCGGGACAACGGCGGTCTGGGTCCAGACCTGGGTACCGAGGCTCCCCGGCGTCACCCGCCGGTGGAGCGATAGCTGACCCGCCTGCACCGTCACGTCATACAGCGGATAGACTCCGCCGAGTGCCGACTCGAGCCAGGGATCTGCGCCGGTGGTGAGCCAGAGGTACCCCGTGATCCCGCCGCCGCCGTGAACCGGCGTGATCACGCCCAGCGCCGGGTCACCGGTGGAGGAGGATGGCTCCAGTCTCGCCACGGAGGCGGACCGTGCCCGATCCACGAGGGCCGCCTCGGGCCACGCACCGGTGTCGGCGGACGCGCCATCGCCCGCGCGGCCGAGCCACCGGCGAGATCCCCTCGGGTCGATCCAACCGAGCGCCTGGGCTCCCGGCAGAACGTCGAGCATCGCCCGGGCGGCTTCCTCGCTGGCGTCGGAGCGGAGACCAGGCCAGACGCGCGCCAGGCCCTCCATGGCCGCGACCCGCTGCTGTAAGTCGCGGCCGATCCGGTCTGCGAAGGCCTGCGCGGCCAACTGCACGGCGTCACGCACCCGCTGCCGGTCGTTGGCCCTGAGCCCCTGGGCCAGCGTGATGGCCGCCCCCGTGACCAGCAGCGCGATCATCAGCGGAACCCGGTTCTGGCGCCGCTCCTCGCTGTCTCCACTGGCTCGCGACGCGGTGACCGTGAGCACGGTGCCGAGCAGCGCGACACCCATGGCGCTGTGGATCGCCATCTGGGGTGCGATCGAGACCAGCCCGTGGCCATTGGTGACCGACAGGAAGGCGAGCACGTCAACCAGCGCGATGGACGCCGCCGCGGACCCGAGCTGCGCTGCGCCGAAGCGCGCGACGGGACGCGACCGGAACGAAACCGCCGACAATCCGACCCCGGCGAGGAACAGCGTGAGCGCCAGATTGGGCGAGGCTCGGGTGCCGGCCCCGTCGGCCAGCGGCCCCGTGGGCATGAAGAGGATGGTGTCGAGCTCGGGCAGCAGCTCGGCGGTGTGCTGCAGCAACGACAGCAGCCCGAAACTGGCGACGGCCAACGACGCCATGAGCGCGAGCCGTGGCCGGCCATGACGGATGCCGAGGAGAGCCACGCCCGCGACGATGAAGGCCAGCGCCGTGTTGAACGGCATCGGCGTCGCCCCCTCGAGAACGCGCACGAGGCCGTCCCGGCCGGTGAGCCAGCCCGTGATCACAGCTGCCCCCAGCAGGATCAGCAGCACGCCGCCGGCGAGGAGCACCCTCCGTGACCGGGGGTCCCGCACCGCGCCGGCGGGGACGGGAGTGGTCATGAGCCCGCCCTCCGGCGTCGTGGTCGCCTCGAAGGAGTCGCCGCTCACGGCCCGGCCTCTACCGGCATGCCCGATCCCGCCCATTCCGTCCACGCGCCATCGTAGAGCCGGTGCCCGCCCGTGCCCAGCACCGCGAGCGCGAGCAGCAGGGCGCAGGCACTGGTCCCTGACCCGCAGGTGGCGATCACCGGGCGGCCCGGGTCCACTCCCGCGGCCAGCAGCCGGCGCTGAAGCTCGGCCGGGCCCAGCAGCGTCCCGTCGGCCGAGTGCAGCTCCGTGTAGGGGAGGTTGACCGACCCCGGCATGTGACCGCTGGGGATGCCCGGCCTCGGCTCGGGTGCGATGCCGCGGAAGCGATCCGCCGCGCGCACGTCCACCACCTGGGCCTGCCCCGCCGCAAGGGCGTCTCGAACTTCGTCACGCGTGGCGATCTCGGGTGTCCGGCGCGAGGCGGGAAAGTCCGTCGCGCTGGCAGGCTCGGTTCCGGCACGGGTTGCCCTTCCCTCCGCGCGCCATTTCACGAACCCGCCGTCGAGGACGCCCGCCTCGCCGTGCCCGACCGTTCGCAGCATCCACCAGGCGCGTGCCGCGCTGAGGTTGGCGCCCGAGCCGTCGTAGACCACCACCCGGGTCGCCGGGCCGACGCCGAGCGAGCCGACATAGCGGGCAAAGGGCTCGGCGCCGGGGAACATGTGAGGCCAGCGCGACTCCGGGTCGCTGGCCCGGTCGAGGTCGAAGAACACCGCGCCGGGGATGTGGCACTCGCGGTATTCGGCGGCGGCGTCGCGGCCGCTGGTCGGGAGATACCAGGAGGCATCAAGGATGGCGAGGTCCGCCTCGCCGAGGTGCGCCGCGAGCCAGTCGCTGGAAACGAGGGGTCCGCGCGCCGGGATACCGGCGCTCTCCGTCGGCCGTGCGGTCAACTCGGGGGGGGCGGAGGAGGTGGAAGCTGCTTCACCGCTGAGATGGTCACGTCGATCGTGACTTCGTCACCCAGCACCAGCCCCCCGCCCTCCGCGGCGCGGTTCCAGGTGAGGCCGTACTCGAGCCGGTTGATCTTGGTCGAGACCACGAACCCGATCCGGTCGCGGCCCTCCCGCCCCGGAGCGCGGCCGAGGTAGCTGCCGGTGAGCGTGACCGGACGCGTCGTGCCCTTGATGGTGAGATCGCCCGTGAGGGTGACGTTTTCGCCCTCCACCTTCACCCCGGTGCTCCGGAAGATCATCTCGGGAAATGAATCGGACAGGAAGAAGTTCGCCGACCGCAGGTCGTTGTCCCGCCGCTCATTGTTGGTGTCGATGCTCCGGGTGCGGATCCGGACCTCGACGCTCCCTGCCGACCAGTCGTCGGGATTCGCGGTGACGAGCCCTTCCCAGTCGGTGAAGGTGCCGGTCACGCGGCTCACCAGGTGCCGCACCCGGAACAGCAACTCGGAGTGGGTGACGTCGATCTTCCACGTCGTGTCTGGGGGGGTCGTATCGGACGGAGCGATCGGTCCGAGGGCGAGAGTCGCAGAGAGAAGCAGCGCGAGCATCCAGGCTCCGGGGAGTGAGGTCTATGACCGCATCAATCTACCACGGAATGCGGCGGTGGCACGAGGCGCGGCCATTCGGCGTGGTGCCGATCGGCGGCGCGGGTTAGGTTTGGCCGCGGATCGATCCGGCGACACCTCTGCCCCGGGACAAACGCAGCCGTCGCATGCACCTTCGCCCCCTCCACGTCTCACGACTCGCCCTGCTGCTCACGGCAGCCCTGCCCGGGTGCCGCAAGGCGTCGGATGGGCCCGCGGCAGCCGCCTACGCCGGCCGCGCAGCCTGCGCGGACTGCCACGCCGCGGAAGACTCGGCCTGGCGCGGATCGCGGCACGACCTCGCCATGCAGCCCGCCGACAGC
>JAOUDR010000424.1 GCA_029859185.1 Gemmatimonadota bacterium | reverse complement strand
CGCATCGTGGCGGAGATTGGCGTACCGACGGGGCAAATGCAAGCCGACCCGTTGACGGGGTCAGCGGGTCGGTGAGACGGCGCGGAAGCTCGAACCGCTACCGGAAGCGCTCGATCTCCACGCTTCCGAGCGCCGCGTCGACCTCAATGATGAGTTTGGCCTTGGCCCCGTCGTACCCCGGCGAGACGAATGCCGAACCTTGCTTGACGAGGCCGGCCCGAGAGACGCTCGCGAGGAAGCGGTCGGCGTTGAGAAGGATTCCTACCGCCTCAGGGATGCGCAACCGGACCTCGCCCAGGCCGACCTTGATGAACAGACGCGTCTCACTTGCCAGTCGTTCGCCGGAGAAGTCCAGCGTCATCTCGCCGACGGCACCCTTGAGCGAGATCTCCCGGCAGCCGCTGTTCCCGAGCTGCAAGGCTTCGAACTCGGCGGCGCCGACTTCGAAATCGAGGCGTTCGCACACGCCGCGTGTTGCTCCGGAGAAGGACACGGTGGTGTGAGAGGCGCCCGCGCGGATCTTGCCGGTTCGCAGCATGAGTTCGCCAAGATCGATGTCCGCCTCGAGGGCCCCGAACTCCAGGGTGAGATCGAGTGGGACATTACGCGGCAAGTCCAGGCTGAGTCGCTGACCGAGATCTTCCAGATCCTCGCCGTGAAGGCCGCCCTCACCGTCGAGCTTGATGCTGAGGCTCCGTCCCGCAGGGTCGAACCGAATCGTCGGGTCGAACACATCCGCGTAGTCCATGGCCACCCGATACAGGCGCCCGTCCGCGGGGCGGACCAGGAGCTCGCCCACGGCAAAGCTCACATCCACCTTGAACAGTCCGTTGCCATCTACCTTGCGCGTCTCCACCCGGCTCAGCAGCTCCTGCGCGCTCAACGGGTGCGCCATGGCCGCGAGGAGGATGGTGAGGAAGACCCGCTTCATCGTGCCTTGCTCGACAGCCACTCGCCCGTGGAAATCTCGGGGCCCGGGTGCTCGAACATGGTCGCGGCCGGAAGCTCCGGCGGCTTGAAGCGACGCCCAAAGGTGGTGCGCACACCGCCCCGCGTGAGCACGGCGGCGCCGAACCCGGTGGTAGCAAGCCCCCAGGTAACGAGGGCGGCAAGCCAAACCAGGGCGTCGCCGGCCACCGGGAGCCACCCGAGCAGGATGGCGGGCAACCACACGGCCAGGACGATGGCGAGACCCCACGCGATGGACTGCAGGAGTCCGAGCGGATGGGTGCCATGGTGGCCGCGCAGGCGCTGCATCAACCCCGACCCGGCCACACGCGCGACCGCCAGGTACCCGCCAACGACCGCGGCGGCGAGCGTCGCGGCGAAGGCGACAATCGCCACCGGCACGAGCAGTATCCCGATAACCGTGAGCGTCAGGCCAACGAGCACGGCCACGAGCGCCGGCAGGATCAACGGCTGCGCGAACAAACCGACGAAGAATGACCGGCCGAACGACGTCGAGACGGTATCCGCCATGACGTCGATCTGCTTGCCGGCGAAGAAGCTCGCCCCGAACGCGATGGCGCACAGTGCCGCAAACGTCCCACCAAGTCCGAGCAAGCCGGAGGCGAGGCCGCCGAACGGGGTCACCATCGAAACGTGGGGTTCAGGGCCAACGGCGATCCGGACGTTGTCCCGCACCCGGTCCCGGACGTTCACGCGGATCACGTCCCGCACCCGTGCGATTTCGTCACGGGCAATGCGGCCTGCCTCCCGGGCCTCCGCGGCGGCCACCAAGGCCTCCTCCAGATGCTCCGGCGGTCCGTGGGCGACGGTCACGACCTCGTCCGGCGTGAGCGCCGCGAACTGGCCGGTGATCGCGCGCAGGGCGGCCTGATCCTGACCGTCGAACGACCCCTCGACGGCCCAGTCCCGGCTGGCGGCAACGGCTTCGTCGGGAGAGAGCGTGGCGGTCCAGGCCACCAACCGGCGCCATTCCCGCTCCACGTCACCATCCGTGGCGTAGGTCGCGATTTGCTCCCCGTTGACCAGGACGGCGCCATCACGGAGCGTGATGACCCGCTGGCCACCATCGGACAGGAAGAACGTGAGGCTCGCTTCCCGCGCGGAGACGCTACTCGACGTCCCGGTCACGACCGCCTGGTCGGCGACCTGTGGCGCCGCCGCAGCGACGGCTGTCTGAGCGGGGAGCGTCGCGGGAATGACGAGCGCCAAAACGAGGCCCAATGGGGCCAGCAGATTACGATGCGACATCGACCGGACCTCTGGTCTTGCGAGGTTCTGCCGTCAGCCAGCGGAGGCCAACAGCGCTAACGAGCATGACGGCGCCGTAACCGACGACGGCCGTCTGAGGATCGAGACCCAAGCTGCCGAGCCACTGTGCTACCTCGGCTCGTGCGACGCCCCACAGCGGGAGGAGGTCGTTCGCGATGTCTCCGCGCACCACGCGGAAGATCTCGCGCCCGCCCTGTCTCCAGACTTCCGCGACTTCCCCGGAATACTGGGCACCGATCACGGCAGCTGCCGTCCACGCGGCAGCGGTCGCCAGTGAGAACGTGGCCAGCACCACCCATCCGGTGACCCCGGAGGTCAGGGAGCGGGCGTAGTCGCGTGCCCCCCGCAACCAGTGCGGCAGCGGGACACGAACCCGACTCACTACCCGTTCCTCGAACCCCCGTTGCGGGCTGAAACGCCCTATGGCGTTCAAGGCCCGTTCGGTCGCGGGATCGTCGTCTGGGACGCGTGGCAGATTCGATTCTTGGTGCATTACTGCTTCATCCTCCTGGGTCACCTACGCTGCCCTGGCAAGCCAAGTTTCACCGCGTTGGCCAACGTTCAATCCCGCAACGGTCCCAGGGCGTCTCGCAGCTCGGCGCGGGCTCGGTGGATGTAGGTCTTCACCGTCCCCAACGGGAGGTCGAGGATGGCGGCTATCTCCTCGTAGGGCCGGCCCTCCACGTGGCGCAGCAGGATGCAGGCGCGGTACTCGGGTCGCAGGCCGGCCACCGCGGCCTCGATGTGCGACCCGAGCTCGCGGGCCTCGAGCTCGTCGAGTGGTGACTCCCCGTGGTCGCGCACCTGCAGCGCCGTTGCCTCCCGGCGCTCCGCCGACACCGCGTCGGGGGCACCGTCCAGCGAGAGGAGATCGGGTTCCCGCCGCCGCAAGTGATCGATGGCGGCGTTGTTGGCGATCTTGAAGATCCAGGACGAGAACTTGTGTTCGGGGCGGTACGAGTCGATCGCGTTCAGGACCTTGACGAACGTCTCCTGCGCCAGGTCCTCGGCGATCTCGCGATCGCGCACCATGCGATAGATCAGGGAGAACACGGGTCGCTGATAGCGTCGTACCAGCTCGCGAAACGCGAACTCTTCGCCGTCCTGTGCCCAGGCGACGATCTGTTGGTCGGAGGCGGCCGCCAGGTCCCAGCCACCGGTCACCGGTGCGGCCCACTACGCATGACGCTTGC
>JAOUDR010000425.1 GCA_029859185.1 Gemmatimonadota bacterium | reverse complement strand
GCCGCCACATTCACCGTATCGGCCGACAGGCGCTTCTCGGCGAACTCGAAGGAGATCCGGGTGCGCGTCGAGCTTTCGAAGAACAGGTTGACGATGGTCTTGCCGCGCAGCGTGGGGACCTTCTTGATGGCGCGCTCGCTGACTTCCTTGAACGGCTCGGCGGTGTCCAGGATCAGCCGGATCTGATCTGCCGACAGTGGCTCCAGCCCGAGGAGGTCCTTGCCGAGCGCGAGGGTCACGTCGGGGACCTCCGCACCAACTCCACCGCATCGCGTCCATCGAGTTCCTCGATCAGGACGTCCACGCGGTCGTGGGGGTCCGCATCCACCCGGTGACCGACGATGTCCGCCTGAATCGGCAACTCGCGCCCGCCGCGGTCGATCAGCACGGCGAGGCCAATCCGGGCAGGTCGGCCGAAATCTGCAATCTGGTCGAGGGCGGCCCGGATCGTCCGACCGGTGAACAGCACGTCGTCGACGATCACGACGATGCGCCCGTCCAGGGATCGCGGCAGCCGCGTTTCGCCGATCACCGGCCGCGGGCCGATCTCGTTCAGGTCGTCGCGATAGAGCGTGATATCGAGGGCGCCGTGGCCGACCTCGGCCCCGTGGACGGTCCGGATCAGTGCCCCAATCCTGTCGGCCAACTCGACGCCGCGCCGCTGGATGCCGACGAGAACAAGGCGTTCGGTGCCGCCGGCGAGAGCGACAATTTCGGAGGAGATGCGCTCGATCGCCCGGGCAATGGCGGGGGCGTCGAGGAGAGCGGAGCGCTCGAGGGCGCCAGACATGTCGCGGGGCAAGCTAGCCGTGGGGCGACCGGCGGTCAACGAAGGACGGGGGACGACAGACGCCGACGGGCGATGACTGGCGAGGCCGCTGTCTGTCATCACCCCCGTGCCGGCATCACCACGGGGCTCACCAGCGGCTCGCCGTCGAGGTAGGCCCTGACGTTCCGGACCGCGAGGGCCGCCATCGCCCGTCGCGTGCGCACCGTGGCGCTCCCCAGGTGCGGGAGCACGACGGCACGCGGGTGGCGCACGAGCACGTCCGGGACGTGCGGCTCCCGGGCGAAGACATCGAGGCCTACCCCGCCGAGGTGACCGGACTGGAGCGCCGACACCACGGCCGCCTCGTCCACCACGTCACCGCGGGCCGTGTTGATGAGCAGCGCCCCGCGCCGCATGCCGGCCAGCTGCGGCGTCCCGATCAGGTGATGCGTCGTCGGGAAGGACGGGACGTGCAGCGTCACGACGTCGCTGCGCTCCAGCACCTCGTTGAGCGGGAGACGCAGAGCGCCGGTCTCGAGCTCAAACGTGGGCTTCGGTTTCCGGGAGGTGTAGCACAGCCGCATGCCGAAGGCGTGCGCACGACGCCCGACGGCCTGCCCGATCCGCCCGGCACCCACGATCCCGAGCGTCGCCCCCTTCAGCTCGAGCCCGAGGAGTTGGCGCGGATCCCATCCCCCCCACGCCCCCTGTTCGAGGAGCGCCTGGCCTTCCTTGAACCGGCGCGCCACGGCCAGCAGCAGGGCGAGGGTGAGATCCGCCGTGGCATCGGTGAGGACGTCCGGCGTGTTCGTCACGAATACTCCGCGCGCCGCGCAGGCATCGAGGTCGATGTTGTCGATCCCGACGGCGCAGTTCGCCACAATGCGGAGTCGGGGAAGCCCCGCCAGCTCGGCCCGCCCGACGACGCGCGAGAGCAGCGGCACCAGCGCGGCATAGGACCCGGCGGGTGTCGCCGAGCCGGCCGGCACCCACGTTACGCCGACACCGGGCAGCGGGTCGGGTTCGAGCAGCTCCTGGAGCTCGGCCGCGATGAGCGCACGGGTCGCCATGCGCCGAAGATATCCGCGGCACCGCGCCGAGGCGATGGCACTGGCTCTGGAATCACCCGGCCGATGGGTCTATAATGCACGGCCCGGGAGAGGTGTCCGAGTGGCTGAAGGAGCCGGTCTCGAAAACCGGTATACCCGTGAGGGTATCGTGGGTTCGAATCCCACCCTCTCCGTCGTTGCCCAGCCGTCGGGCGCCGCTGGGGCGCCCAGCCACCCTTGAGCCCCCGCGGGACAGTACGTGACCAGACCCAAGCAGTCCTCGCCGACGCCCTCCAGCGGGTGGCTCGGCGGCACCGGACGCCTCGGCTCCCCCAACGAGCCGAACTTCAACTGGCTGCTGGCCGCCCTCGTGATGCTGATCACGGGCCACGCGCTGATGCCGGATGATTTCCTGGCGAACGTCGTCCTGTCGGTGGGCGTCGCGATCGTCGGCCTGGCGACCATGCCGCTGCTGCCCCGCCGCGGGAGTCTGCGCTTCGGTCAGCTCGCCCTCTGTGCCGGCGCCATCCTGTTCGTGTGGGTGGGACCGCGGATCGAGAACCTGCTGGTCGCGGCGCTCACGCGGATCAGCCTCGTCGGGTTCTTCGTGTCCGTGGCCTGGTTGACGATCTGGCACCTCGTCCGGGCTCGACGCGTCACCCCGGAGACCTTGGTCGGGGCCATATCCGGGTATCTGCTCCTCGGCATCGCGTTCACGATGCTCTTCAGCATGGTCGAGATCCTGAACCCGGGAGCCCTGCGCCTCGGCATTCCGGCGGACGCCTCGCTGGCCTCGAAAAGTTCGGACCTCATGTACTTCAGCTTCATCACGCTCACCACCGTGGGCTACGGCGACATGACGCCGGCGAGCGACGGCGCCCGGCTGCTCGCCATGGCCGAGGGGATCACCGGACAGTTCTATGTCGCCGCGGTGGTGGCACGACTCATCTCGCTGCTCGTGTCGTCCCGAAGGGAAGGGCCCGTCCAGTGACCACCTCGCACCCGGCGCTCGCGGGCTTTCCCGTCATCACCCCGATGCCCGTCCACTGGGGCGAGATGGACGCCTACGGACACGTCAACAACACGGTCTTCTTCCGGTACTTCGAGACGGCACGGATCGCGTTTCTCGATCGCTGCGGCTTCCTGGCCGCGTATGACAGCGATCAAATCGGCGCGATTCTCCACTCTACCGATTGCCGCTTCCGGCTCCCGTTGTTCTATCCGGATGACGTGCTCGTGGGCGCTCGGACGGTAGACGTCAGCGACGACCGGTTCACGATGGGCTACCGGATCGTCTCCCTCGCGCAAGACGGGGTCGCCGCCGACGGCACGGGCATCGTGGTGGCGTATGATTACCGGATGAATCAGAAAGTGCCCTTGCCCGCGGCGGTGCGAGCGGGCGTGTTGGCCTTACGGGGCGATATGGAGCGATAACGGACGACGACGGTTGATGACGGGAGGGAATCTCCTCGACCTGCCGTTGTCCCCTGCCGTTGTTGTTCTGCCGTTGTTGTTCTGCCGTTGTTGTTCTGCCGTTGTTGTTCTGCCGTTGTTGTCCTGCCGTTGTTGTTCTGCCGTTGCTGTTCCTGCCGTCGTTGCCCTGCCGCCCACTC
>JAOUDR010000423.1 GCA_029859185.1 Gemmatimonadota bacterium | reverse complement strand
GACCCGGCGCGCAAGCAGGGTTACGTCACCACCCTGTTCGATACCATCGCCCCGCGCTACGACCGGTTCACGCGCTGGTTCTCCTTCGGAATGGACGCCCGGTGGAAGCGTCAGCTGGCGGACTGGGCCGAGGCGGTGGTCCGGCCGGGGGACGTCGTCCTGGACTTGGCGTGCGGGACGGGGGATGTCATTGAGCGACTGGATCGAGGAATCGGGGGATCGAGCGGTGTCTCCCCGTCGGCCAGGCCCGTGTGGGCCGTCGGAGCGGATCCGAGTGCGGAAATGCTGCGCGTGGCGCGGCAGCGCTTTGCCAGGGCTGGCCCCCTCGCGCGCTCGCGGTCCCGCATGGCTGCGTCTCCCCGTCTTTCGATCGCTCTGCTGCGTGCCGACATGATGGCGCTGCCATTCCCCGACCGGTGCGCCGCCGCGGTCACGGTCGGCTACGGGTTTCGCAACACGCCATCCCTGGACGCAGCGCTCAGCGAGGTCGCCCGTGTGCTTCGGCCCGGCGGTTGGCTCTTCGATCTGGACTTCTTCCAACCCGAATACATGGCCTGGCGACGCGTGTACCTGTGGTACCTGCGGCGGACCGGTCGCGCCGTGGGACGGTGGTGGCATGGGGAGCCGGAGGCCTACGGCTACATCGCGCGGTCGATCGAGGCATGGACGACCGCGGAGGGATTCCAGAGGCATCTCGCCGCGGCCGGATTCCGGGTGGAACGTGTCGTATCCCGTTTTGGGGGTGGGATTTGTCTTCACGCCGCGCGCCTGCGGGAGTAGTCCGAAGCGGCGCAACCGCAACGGATTACACCGGCGTGCGTTCGAATGGTGGACCTTTCGGGCGGGTTGGGGCGTATGGTAGAGCAGGGCAGCGAAGTGAAGCGAACACCCAGTAGGGTAGGGTGACGGCGGCGGGACCGATCGGTCCGCCGCCGTCTGCACATACCGGCCTGCTGGCATATCCGACCTCGGTGTGCGAGTTTGGCCAGTCGTCTCCCGATGGGTCTGCCGCAGGCCTGCGGCCGACCCCGCACGCACTCCGCAGTCGCGATCGGCGTGGGCGCCGCGCAGCAGGCGGACGACATCACGCTCCTTCAACCGCGACGCCCGCCGATCCGTTGACCCTCTATCTTTCCGACTGCCTTGCGCACAGGAGCTTCCGATGGCCGCCGTTCCGTCGACCATGTTGCCGTTGGGCACACCGGCACCGCGATTTGTGCTGGCCGATGCCGCGTCCGGGGCGCAGGTCGGGACCGAGCACTTCCGGGACGCCCGGGCCCTTCTCGTCATGTTCATCTGTAATCACTGCCCCTATGTTCGGCACGTCATGGGAGAGTTCGTTCGAATCCAGCGAGACTATCGGGACGATGGACTCCAGATCGTGGCGATCAATGCCAACGATCTGGAGGCCTATCCACAGGACGGACCCGAGCAGATGAAGGCGCTCGCGGAAGCACTCGGCTGGGACTTCCCGTACCTGTTTGACGCGACGCAGGACGTCGCTCGAGCCTTCCGGGCGGCTTGCACGCCGGACTTCTTCCTGTTCGACGGCGGGCGCCGGTTGGTCTACCGCGGGCAGTTCGACTCGGCCCGTCCCGGAAACGACGTGCCTGTGACCGGCGGCGATGTCCGTGCCGCGATCGAGGCCACGCTCGCGGGGAAACCGGTTCCACCGGATCAGACGGCGAGCATTGGTTGCAACATCAAGTGGAGCAAAGGCAACGAACCCGACTACTTCGCGCGGTAGAGGCTGATGAGCGACCACGACTCCCACAAGAGACCGTTCTCGACCGTGCCCCCCGAGGCCGGGCGCACTGCCGTCCGGCTGGCGCGCGCCATCCGCGGCCCCATCGAGACGTTCATGCACGTCGAGGCGGCGGGGGGGATCATCCTCCTGGTCGCATCGGCGGCCGCGCTGATCTGGGCCAACTCGCGGTTTCACGAAGGCTACGAGCACCTGTGGCACACCATGGTTGCCCTGGGGATCGGGGACTGGGTGTTCGAGAAAGACCTCCATTTCTGGATCAACGAAGGCCTGATGACGGTCTTCTTCCTGGTGGTCGGACTCGAGATCAAGCGCGAGATGGTGGAAGGGGCCTTGGCGGACTGGCAGCGCGCGTCGCTCCCGATCGTGGCTGCGATCGGCGGGATGCTGGTGCCTGCCGCCATCTACCTGGCCATCAATCCGACCGGTCCGACCCACGAGGGCTGGGGCGTGCCGATGGCTACGGACATCGCGTTTGCGGTGGGGGTGCTCACGCTGCTGGGGCGGCGGGTACCGGCCGCGCTACGGATCCTGCTGCTCGCGCTCGCCATCATCGACGACATCGGCGCGATTCTCGTGATTGCCATTTTCTACTCGTCCGGCGTCAGTCTCGTGGGGCTCGGGATGGCCGCGGCGGGGGTGCTGCTTCTCGTGATGCTCCAGCGCATCGGTACGCGCCCTGGTTGGTACTACGTGCTCCCCCTGGGAATCATCTGGGCCGGACTCTACCGGGCTGGCGTGCACCCCACGATCGCGGGTGTGATCGTGGGGTTGCTCACCCCCGTGCGCCGATGGGTCGGGGCCGAGGGCTTCGTGGCGGTGGCGGAAGCGGCCATGGAGGAGTTTCGGTCGCGGGTCGGTCGCGGGGTGGGGGATCACGATCTCCTGGAGCCGCTCAATGCCATTGCGTTCGCGCAGCGCGAGGCCATTGCCCCGGCCGTGCGTCTCGAGCGCGCGCTCCACGGCATCGTTGCCTTCGGGATCATGCCGCTGTTCGCCTTCGCGAACGCCGGTGTGCGAATCGGAGGGATCGAGATCGGCGGTCCGGGATTCTGGCCCGTGTTGGCCGGCGTGGGACTTGGCCTAGTGGTCGGAAAGCCGCTCGGGGTACTGGCCGTGAGCTGGGTCGCGGTGCGGTTGCGGCTCTGCTCGCTCCCCGCCGGGCTGACGTGGGGCGGGATATTCGTCATTGGTGCAGTGGCGGGCATCGGCTTCACGATGGCCATCTTCATCGCCGAGCTTGCGTTCAGTGATCCGGGCATGCTCGGGGTCGCCAAGCTCGGCGTGCTGGGGGCGACCGCGGTAGCGGCCGTGATCGGACTGCTGGCGGGACGGGTCTTCCTGCGGATCCCGGCGCCCACGGCTCCGGAGGTCACCGAGTCCGCGGTGGAGAAGTCCACGGAGTTGTGGCTGCTGGGGCGGGATCTGGATGGGCGGCCGGAGACTTAGGCGGTCATGGGCGGTCATGGGCGGTCATAGGCGGTCATGGGCGGTCATAGGCGGGCATAGGCGAGCATAGGCGGGCAGACGGTCCGGGTGGCCACGGGGGCGCGAGGCGGACGGATCTCGATCGTGATTCTGACTCTGCATGAGCGGTGATATGGGGGGGCGGTCGGCGGGGACGTTCCTGGTGCTCCTCGCGCTCAGCGCCGTGTGCGTGCTGCTCG